>NZ_MEDO01000011.1 GCF_001724815.1 Arenimonas sp. SCN 70-307
TGCCGGGCACTGCGGACCTCACGACCCAGGAGTTCAACAGCAGCGGCCACCCGGTGAAGGTCACCAACCCGCTGGGGCATGTCATCACCTATGCCAACCACACGTCCCTGGGGCACCCCGGCCGGATCACCGACGCCAATGGCCTCATCACGGATCTGCTGTATGACGGAAAAGGCCGTATCACGCGCACCACGGTGAAAGCGCCGGGCGGCGACCGCGTCACGAATTACGTGTATGACGCCTCGGACAACCTGATCAGCGTCACGGACAGCACGGGGCGGCCGACGGAGTTCCTCTACAACCACGCAGGCGAAGTCACCCAGATCAAGTCGCCGGCCGCCCATCCGTTCGGCGAGAATGCCCAGGCGGTCCAGAACCGGGCCTACAACGGGCTGGGCCAGTTGACCGGCGTCAGCACCCTCCAGGGCTACCTGGAGTGGTCGGTGATCGGGTACCAGGGCGGCGAGCCCATTGAGGGATGGGTGGCCCGCAGCCACAACTACAGCTCCAAGCAGTGGGCGTACGATGCCGGCGGATTCCTCAGCAACGCGCTGGGCAACAATGGCCAGAACGTCCGCTACACCTACAACGCCAATGGCGACCTGTCGACGGTCACCGATTCCCTGAACCGGGTCACGACCACGACCTACGACTCCCACGGGCGGGTGGCTTCCGTCACGGCCCCGAACCAGGGTGTGGCCACCTTCGAGTACAACCCGCTGGGCTGGCTGACCAAAGTCACCGACCGCAACGGCAACATCACGACCTACGATTACAACGGCCACGGTGATGTTGTTCGCGTCACCAGTCCGGACAGCGGGATCACGGATTACACCTACGACGCGGCCGGAAGGGTCCTGACGCTGACGCGGGCCGACGGCACGGTGACGACGTATACCCGGGATGCGCTGGGGCGCGTGGTCCAGGAGTCCGCCACCTGGGCGGCTTACAACGGTGTCCCTGGCGCGCAAACCCACACGCTGACCTACGACAGCTGCACCATGGGCAAGGGCCGGCTGTGCGGCATGAACGACAGCACGGGCTCCACCAGCTATACCTATCTGCAGTCAGGTGAGCTGGCCTCGCAGACGTCGGTGATCGGCGGAGTCACCTTCGGCCTGTCGTTCACCTATGACGCCCATGGGCGACTGGGCACCGCCATCTACCCGAACGGCGTGGTGCTGCGCTACACATACACGGCGGACCATCGGGTCAGGCGCATCGAGGCTCAGATCGCAGGCATGTGGAAGGATGTGATCAATCAGGCGGTGTACCAGCCGTTCGGCGGCCCGCTGATTGGTTTCGCCCACGGCAACGGCTGGAACCGCCAGATCGACTACGACACCATAAGAACGTTGCTGCGACCCAGACCTACAGCTATGACGTGATGAGTGCCCTGACGTCGGCCAATGCCAGCGCGACAGGGCTGCACAGCTGGCAATACGATGCCAATGGAAACCGCACCTCGCACACTTGGGGCGGTGGTACGGACACTTACGCGGTTGCCCCCGGCACCAACCGGCTGGCGAGCCTGAGCGGGCCGCGTGCGCGCTCGGCGACCTACGACCCGATGGGCAACCTGCGCACCGAGACCCGGGGCGGGGTGACGGTCGAACGGCGATACAACGGCTTCAATCGTCAGGTGAAGCTGATCCGGCCGAGTGCGCAATCCGTCACCCAGCCCAATGGCGCCACGCTGAACCTCCCCGCGGGTACCTGGGACTACGGTTTCAACGCGATTGGGCAGCGGGTCAGCAAAGCGCAGGCGGGAGGCAGCACGACCCGGTACCTGTTCAGTCCAGGCAGCTTGCTCTTGGGCGAGACCAACGCCGGTTCCGCTAGCCTGGACACGGTCTATGTCTGGCTGGAAGGCAAGCCGGTGGGTGTCATCCGTAGCGGGCAGCTATACGCCGTGCACACGGACCACCTCGGCCGGCCGGAAGTCGCGACCAACGCCGCCAAGGCGGTGGTCTGGCGGGCTAACAATCTGGCCTTTGACCGGAATGTCACGATCGACACCTTCGGAGGCCTGAGCCTCGGATTCCCAGGGCAGCAGTATGATGCTGAGGCGGCCACTTGGTACAACGTTTTCCGAAACTATGACGCTGCGTTAGGGCGTTACACGACAAGCGATCCCATTGGCCTAGGTGGCGGGATAAATACGTTCGCCTATGTGCTCGGGAACCCAATTAGTCTTGTCGACCCCCTCGGTCTTGCGCCAGGCGATTGCTTCAGGTCGCTACGAGATGCTGGTCGCGATGCTATTCAATACTACAACTGGCGATCTCGCAGGGATGGCGTTGAGTATGGAGGGCGCATCCACAAGCTTGATAACGGACTCTACACCTACAGCCAAGCAGTTCGTGGCACTCCGACTAGCGTAATACTACCGGCGATTTCCCGTGCAGTTGTTGGGGCATATCACACTCACCCGCCTGTCGACGGCTACGATGGCGAGAACTTCTCGCCCGCGGACATAGACAGCTACCTGGGTACCGCATTGGACGTAGTGCGACAATATGGCACGCTGGAATACAGCTCATTCCTTGGAACGCCGAATGGCGTGATCCGAATGCTTGACTCCACTTCGGAGGATCCGCTCAAGCCCGTAAACCTGGTTGATGAAACGGCTGAGGGCTGCTCATGTCCATGAATCGTTCTCTACCCTTCCTCGCGATATCCGCCGTGCTCGGCGGACCTCTTTTAGTTGAGGCCGCATCATCGACCGGCGAGACTCCGGCGCAAACGACAGCAGAGACGGTCAATGTGGACCGAGGCGAGCTCATTTCTGAGCGAATAAGGATGCTCGAAGGCCTACTCGCGCAATCGGAGGATGAGCGCCGCGCTGAGCTCGTCTATCTGGCGACCGCCAGGTTCCTGCAGATTCTAAGCGATATGGGATCCGAAGATGCGGGCACAGGCGCGTTGACGAAGAGTCATCCGGAGATCCTGGACCCCAGGAGTTATCGAATTCGGCTAAGGGACCGGGAGGATGTTCTTTTGGTGCATTTCCTGCCGAAGCTTGAGCGCATCAGAGGCGGCGGTTGGGAAATTGGCGTTGAGAAGTCAACCGGCGAAATTTTGATCGTGACTCCCTTGATGTAGTTCTTCGGTAAATCGACTGGAGTTCCCAGCTTTTGATGGGCCGTCTTAGCGCCCGTCTAGAAGCTTGGGGAAGCTCTCATGGCCGGTAAAGCTCAGAGCAAGACTAGAACTGGTGGACGCCCTGGCGTTTGCGGCTTGGTAGCGAGGGTTCCAGTAGTGCTCAGAGTCAACCGGAATCAGTGGTCAACTCCACCGGAATACGCACCAGCTGGGACATACAATCCACTTCGGCCACGGCCGGCCCCGTTTTGTTGCCTCGAGAACAACAATTCTGCCGGGTCGGCCGTGTGCCTCTCTCCCCTCAGTTGGGAGAAGAACCGTCCGCGGTGGATGCTCTAAGGCAGATCAAAGAATGGTTGGCTCGACGATCGGCCCTGCAATGGGAGCCGATTGCTTCGGACGATGCAGGCTTCAACTCAGGTGCGCGGCGAGTGGAGTGGTCCCAGATCAACTCCGTTGCGGTGTTCAAGCGGGACATGGTCACGGTTGACGATGTTTGGTTCCAGCTCGAGACAGAGCAGGGAACGATCATGATCTGCGAAGAGCAGCCAGGTTTCGACCAATGGGAGTCGCTCCTTTGCACCGCACTTCCTGCCCTCGCGACCTGGCGATCCTCAGTCATCGATCCCCCATTTGCAGAGAGCTTCAGCATCCTCTACCGTCGCACCTAACTAATAATTCAAGCAGACGCCTTCGGCGCGGCTTAACTCAGGCGTCAGGTTTCGGATGAAGATTATCGCAAGCGCGCTTCTTGGCCTTGTTGGCTGCGTCTCGGCTTCGGATCCGCCGATCCCCCTTCCGTCGGGCGAGTACGCGTTCACCCATAGATTCGCCGAGCACCCGACGATCCCGAGCATTCGACTTACCGTCCGCGTCAATGGGCCGCACGTTGTCGTACTAAACCCCACTGCTTCAGATCCATTTCCCGCAGGCGTCCTGGACGAGGGGACGCTCATGTGGCACGCCGAGTCAGAACAATGGATCATCGGTCGCAAGGAGGAGGACCGGTCGCTTCGTGACGTCGGTGGATGCAGCGGTGGCCCCAGAGTCATCGATCTCCGGAACCGGGTCTACTGGACGTGCTAGTCCGGCCGAGGCCCAACTCATCATTCATGCCGACGTGCCTTCGGCACGCCGCTTAACTCAGGCGTTAGGCCTTTTTTGCGGGAGCCACAGTGACAACAAGCATTGATGACCACTTTTACGACCGTGCGGACGAGGTTATTCGCCTGGCGAACAGGCAGCTCGCCGGCTCGACCCGCGGCAAGGTGAGCGCATCGTGTATGTACGCAACTGCGAGGTTTAATGCGTGGGTGAGTGCGACGGGATTCACCAGCAGCGAAGAGATGGGCGCTGCCAAGCAGGAGACCATTGAGTACTTCGTTGAGCAGTACCGCTCAATGCTTGACGAGAATCTCACCGATTACATCAGCAACTTTGATGGTTACATGCGGGCGGACAAGGCCTAACTAATCATTCAAGCCGACGCGCCCCCGAAGCTGTTTAACTCTGGCGCCATGCCCCGCATTGAGTATCGTCGACGCTCTCTCCCAACGACTGGATCAATCGTGGGGCACGCGGCTCCAGCGGATGGCGTTGGACGAATCCGAAGAGCATGGGGTCGTGGAGCTGGTTCGTGTGTGCTAGGTTCCGCGTCGATAACCAGAGGGCCAGCGGCGCGGCCCAACGGTTCATTCAAGCTGACGCCTTGCGCGCGGCTGGACTCAAGGTGCTGGGGCGCGAGAATGGGAATGTTTGACGAACCTGGTGACCCATGTCCGCTCACGGAGGAAGTCGCTCTCCTGCGGGCAGAGAAGTGTGTCGAGCCAGTTGCGCGCTTCATCATGTTCCTCTCGTGCCTGCTTATTGCCCCCGGGATGTTGATGACGGACCACCCCAATTGGATCCTTGCGGCTATAGCAGTCGCGATCTACTACTCGTCATGGGTGGTTATATTCAGGCGATGGAGGGCGTGGGCTATCTCGGGTGGCTGCGATCCGGAGGAGCTTCAGCTCCTTGGCGAGGAGTCGGGCATTCTGCCGGCCCGCGGCTCATTGCTATGGTATTTGCAGTGGCCGGCTCACGCGCCCTGACTGATCATTCAGGCCGAAGTGCCTCCGGCAAGCGGCTTAACTCAGGGGTTGGGCGTTAAAGTCAACCCTCACTGTTCTCTGACCCAATCAATGGAACCAGCGCAGCTCGAAGCAACGTTCGACCAGCAGTCGGCCAACTACGACCAGCAGTGGGCAAAGCTGGCCGCCTTCCGGGAGGGCATTCACCTCTTGATGGGATCCTTGTTTGCCCGCCTACCCGAACGGGCACGAATGCTCTGTGTAGGCGCCGGTACCGGTGCGGAGATTCAGGCCCTTGCCTCGCGCTTCCCCGCCTGGACGTTCACTGCGGTTGGGCCATCGGCCGGAATGGTCGCTGTCGCACAAAAGCGAGCCAGGGACAATGGGTACGCTGACCGGTGCACCTTCCACACCGGCTACCTCGAAACCCTGCCAAGTTCGGCCCCGTTCGATTGCGCGAGCGTGTCGCCTGAACGCGTGCTTCAGATGCAAGAAGCCTATGCCAAGGATGTTGCAATCATTGCTCCCAAGAAGGTCGCAGCCATGATCGCCGCAGCAGGATTTGGGATGCCTGTTCAGTTCTACCAGGCAGGTCTCATCCATGCTTGGTACACACATCGCCTACCGGGTTGACGCCTAACCCTCCCGCTTCGGCTGGTTGCAGGCACATTGATGCTTGTCGTAATTTTCCATGGGCCCCGTTGGCTCGAACGCTTCCTGGGACCGCTTCGCATTGCGACTGTAAGGAGCGTGATGGTTCGCCACCTGGCCAACGCAAGCACCGCCAGGCCCAATTGATCATTCAAGCCGACGCCTTCGGCCCGGCTCAACCAAGGCATTAGGGCGCTATGAAAGAATCCAAGAAGTTCTTCACCCCTCTTCTCCTGCTGCTGCTGGCGTGTGCTGCGCACGCAGAGAGCCCGCAGGAGACGTACCAGCGGGTCAATGCCGTGGCCATCCAGGCGTTTCCAAAGGGTACGCAGGGCTATGAGCTGTTCTGGGTCGCAAGCGAGGCCTCGAGTGAGTCCGTCAACTCTTTGACAAGACTCATTGGCGCGGCCAAGCGCCAGAAGGCTCGTTGGGTCGTCGCATCGGATGATGCTGCGGCAATCAAGTCAAGTTTGCTTTCAGCTTTCGAGGCATCGACCGCGAGTAGGCGCATCCGCACCGAAATCGTCGTCGTCAGCCCGCTTTCCGGAGACCAGGAACTGGTCGACGCTGCCAAGCGGGTTGGCGCTTCGCTGGAGTTCTTTGTTCTCCCGCCGCCGCCGGCGGATTCGGGACCGTGACATTGCGCATCTGCGCCCAGACAATTCGCTCAAGCGTCAGGCGCCTTTAATGCATGCAGCACCCGGTTGGTGTCGGCGACGGTATCGAAGCCGGCGCATAGTGGAAAGTGCCGACCGAGTCACCGCAAGAGTGAACCTGTCCTCCCAACGTTCTGAGTGGTAACTCGACGGCAAGCACCGTTTCAAGCCGGCGTCCAATGTGACGCGGTGCGGCTGGTCTACTCAAAAAGCCCTGAGCCGTGTGCGGTACGTGACTTCCTGTTGGGATCTTGTATCGTTCGCTACATGGAGCACCCCATCATCGCCATCGTGGCACCGCTGACGTCGTGCTGACGCAATGGGCACCCTGAGCTTTCGCACCGCAAGCAAACCCGGGTTGTTCCTCGGCCTGGTCATGCTCGTCGCGGGCGGGGCCGTCATCGCATGGCCACCGGAGATCCTGGTCCACCACCCCACGATACGGCCCTCTGCTTTCAGCGAAACCAAGCGGGTCGAGGCCGTCACGCAAGGCAGGGCACGCTTCTATGGCGGCTGCCTGGTCGCTGCCGGCGTCTTCATTGGGCTGTTCTCGCTTTACGCCCCGCGGCACGAGCAACCATGAGAATCCTGATCTTTGGTAACTCCGGCTCCGGCAAGTCCACGCTCGCCCGTCGGCTGTGCGAGGCGCATGGCCTGCCGCACCTCGACCTCGACGCCATCGTGTGGGAGCCGGGGGAAGTAGCCGTGCAGCGTACGCCCGAGGCCATCGCAGCGTCGCTGTCGCAGTTCATTGCGGCGAACCCGGCCTGGGTCATCGAGGGGTGTTACGGCGAGCTGGTGGAGGCCGCGTCCGGCCACTGCACCGAACTCGTGTTTCTCAACCCCGGCCTGGAAACCTGCCTGGCGCACAATCGCGCCCGCCCCTGGGAGCCGCACAAGTACGCTTCGAAGGAGGCGCAGGACGCGATGCTGGAGAACCTGCAGGCCTGGGTGGCTGGCTACTACGAGCGCGACGACCCGTGGTCGTACCGCGCGCATCGTCGTCTTTTCGATGCCTTCCCCGGCCAGAAGCGCGAGCTGACCTCTGCCCTGGGGGCTGCTGACTACAGGGAACTGCCATGAAGCCCTCCGAAGTCATCGCCCTGCTGGAGCGTGAGCGCGACGAGCGCGGCATGCGGAACTGGGAGCGCCTGGGTGAGGGCACTGGCGGAATGCGCAGCTTCGGCATCGGGCTTACGCGCCTGCGAAAGCTGGCCGCAGGAATAGGCCGCGACCCGGCGCTGGCACGGGCGCTTTGGGAGTCGGACGTGTACGACGCGAGGGTGATCGCGCTGCTGGTCGACGACCCGCGCACGATGACCCCCGAGCAGGCCGAGCGCTAGGTGGATCAGCTTGCCGGCGGGCAGCTGGCGCATGTCTTCGCTTCGTGCGATGCGACTCTGGCCAAGACGCCCTTCGCGGTTGAACTGGCCGCGCGGTGGGTGCTTGCCCCCGACCCGGTTCGCCGGGCCTGCGGTTACGGACTGATCTACGAGGCATCGAAGTTCCCCGCGAAGAAGGCGCCCACGGAAGCGTTCTTCCTGGGCCACATCCAGCGAATCGCCGCGACGATAGACGACGAGCCGGAACAGGTCCGCCTGGCGATGGCCACGGCGCTGATGGGTATCGGCAAGCGAAGCGCGGTGCTCAACCAGGCGGCGCTGAAAGTGGCCCGCGCCGTGGGGCCGATCGCGTTCACCTCGGCCAGCGGCCAGTGCGAGCCTTTCGACGTGGCCAAGCACCTGGACAACGAGCGGCTCAGGAAAAAGCTGTCGGAGAATCGCCAGTGAACGCAACCGAGGATTGCCTCGGGGCACCGGGCTCCTGGCTCGCCTGGAAAGAGGGCGGCACGCTGTTCATCCGTGGCGTGGTGCGTTATCCCAACAATTTCAGCACGGCCCGTCTCTCGCCGGACCCAAAGTGGACATCGGACACCGGCACGCCGCATTTCGTCCTGGCCAGCCGCGGCCTGCTTGCCGGCCACCCCGCGCAGCGTGATGATGGGCCCCGGTCGTCCACCATCCATCCAGGGAGAAGGGTCATGCCGCAATACCTGATCGAGCGCGAGATCCCCGGCGCAGGGAGCATGTCCGGCGAGCAGCTTCGCGATGCCTCGCGCCACTCCAACGACGTGCTGGCCCAGCTTGGCCCGGAGATCCAGTGGGTCCACAGCTACGTGGCCGGCGACAAGATCTATTGCGTCTACAACGCACCGAGCGAGGACCTGATCCGCTCGCACGCCGAAAAGTCCGGCTTCCCGGCCAACCGCATCACGCCCGTCTCCGCGGTCATCAATCCCGCCACCGCGAAGTAGGGTCGAGCCCATGCCTCGTGGCCTTCGTGTGGTGTTGGCGACCGTGGCCGGCTTCGTCGCCGGCAGCGTGGTGAACATGGGCCTGATCATGCTCGGTGGCGTGGTGGTGCCGCCGCCGGCGGGCACCGATACGTCCACCATGGAAGGGCTGCAGGCGGCGCTGCCGCTGTTCGGTCCGCAGCACTTCCTGTTCCCGTTCCTGGCGCACGCGCTGGGCACGCTGGCCGGCGCGCTGGTGGCGACGTGGCTGGCGCCGGGACGCAGCGCCGGGCCGGCCTGGGCAGTGGGCGTGCTGTTCCTGCTGGGCGGCACGGCCAATGCCTTCATCCTGCCGGCGCCAGCCTGGTTCATCGCTGCCGACTTGCTGCTGGCCTACCTGCCGATGGCCTGGCTCGCACAGCGGCTGGCGGGACGGGCGCCTACGGCGGCGCCCTGAGCACCTGGAAAATCACCCGGCCCTCGTAGGGCTCGCCCCGCGGCTCAAGCTGGAAGCCCAGCGCCGCCGCGCGTTCGACGAGCTCGGGAAACAGGGCCTGCTTGGTGACCCACAGCGCGTCTTCGCCCTCGAGCAGTTCGGCCGCGAAGCCCGAGTCGTATTCGGCGCCGAATCGCTCGCGCGGCACCGGCTCCAGCGACACCTTCTCGACGGCCACGCCCATGTGCAGGTGCAGGCCGTAGCGGGCCATGTCCTCGACGAAGACGACCTCCTCGACGCGGTGGTCCACGCGCGACGAGAGCTCGTCCGCCCAGCGGCCGGCGTCCTTGTTGGTCGGCCACAAGGCCGTGCCCAGGCGCAGCGCCAGCAGCGCCACCACCGCCAGCACCCACCAGCGCGTGCGCAGCAGCCCGCGTCCTTCGGCATGCCACTGCCGCGCCACCAGCACCGCCAGCGGCAGGAACAGCGGCAGCACGTACAGCGGCAGGCGCGAGCGCGCCAGGCAGAACACCAGCAGCGGCAGCAGCACCCATAGCCACAGCGCGAGCAGCGGCGCATCGGCGCGTCGCGCGGCGGCCTCGCGCCAGCCGCGCAGGCGCGCCAGCCCGCCGCGCAGGGCGCGCCAGGCCACCGCGGTCCACGGCAGCGTGCCCAGCAGCAGCGTCGGGCCGTACACCACCAGCCAGCCGTACCACTCGGGGTTGCGGTGCAGCTGGTCGCTGGCGATGCGCGCGACGACTTCGGTTCCGAGGAAATACGACAGCAAACCCTCGTGGCGCAGCACCACCACCAGGTACCAGGGCAGGGCCAGCAGCAGGAACAGCAGCGCGCCGGTCCACCAGGCGCGGACGGCGCGGCGCTCGGGCGCGGGCGCCAGCCACTGCATCGCCACCACCGACATCAGCGGCAGCAGGGCCGGCGGACCCTTGGTCATGAAGGCGATGGCGAAGCCTGCCCACATCAGCAGCAGCCAGCGGCCGGCGTGTTCGCGCGGGCCGAAGCGTGATTCGATCCAGGCCCACATCGCCAGTCCCTGGAAGGCGGCCAGCAGGTAGTCGGTGGTGATCAGGTTGGCCGCGCCGAAAGGCAGCAGCATGGTGGCGTAGGCCAGGGCCGCGGTGGTTTCGGTGCCGGGCTGCAGGCGCCGGGCCACGCGCCAGGCCAGCCACACGCAGGCCAGGTAGGCCAGCGCCGCCGGCAGGCGCGCCGACCACGGGTGCGGGCCGAAAGCGGCCACGCTGGCGGCGATGGCCCAGTAGGTGACGGGCGGCTTGGTCCAGTGCCCGGTTTCGTGGTGGCGCGAGAGGTCGACGAAGTTGCCCGTGTCGAGCATCGTCAGCGCCACGTTGGTGTAACGGCCTTCGTCCGGGTCCCAGAGGGCGCGCGCCCCCATCAGCCCGAAGGCCAGCAGCAGCGCCACCACCGCCACCCGAAAGCCGGGCGAGGACAGCGTGGCGCGCCAGCCGGACACTACTTCGAGACCTGGGCGATCCAGTCTTCGAGGTTGTAGTAGTTGGTGACGCGGGCGATGCGGCCGTCGCGGATGTCGAAGAAAGCGCCGCCCGGCAGCACGTACTTCTGGCCGCGGGCCGGCGGCAGGCCGGTGTCGTCGGCCAGGTATTCGCCGTGCACCACGTACTCGGCGGCCACGCGGCTGCCGGACTGGTTGGCCATCACCACGATGTCGCGCAGCTGCTCGCGGTAGCAGCGGTCCATGCGGGCCAGGAAGGCCGTGAAGGCGGCCTTGCCGGTTTCGCGCCCGCCCTGGTTGATGTCGTGGGCGACGTCGCCGGCCAGCAGTTCGAGCATGCCTTCGCGGTCGCCGCGGTTGAACGCGGAGTAGTAGGCCAGCACCAGTTCGATGGCGCGGTCGGCTTGGCGGTTTCCGTCGATGATCATTGGGGGTTCCGGGTCAGAAGGGCAGGGCGTCGAGGTCGACGTTGCCGCCCGAGAGGATAAGGCCCACGCGCTTGCCGGCGAAGTGGGCGGGGTTGTTCAGCACCACGGCCAGGGCGATGGCGGCCGAGGGTTCGACCACCTGTTTCAGTCGGCTCCAGAGCAGGCGCATGGCGGCCACCACCTCTTCGTCGCTGGCCAGCAGGGCCTGCACGCCCAGCTGGCGCATCAGGGCCAGGTTGGGCGCGCCGACGGTGGCGCGCAGGCCGTCGCAGACAGTGTCGGGCACGAGGTCGGTGACGTGGCGGCCCTGGCGCAGGGATTCGTAGGCGTCGGGGGCGCCGGCGGGCTCGGCACCGTAGACGGTGGCGCCGCCGCGGGCCGCCGCCACCAGGGCGCTGCCGCAGGTCAGGCCGCCGCCGCCCAGCGGGGTGACCAGGGCATCGAGCGGGCCGGTTTCCGACAGCAGCTCGAGCGCGGCCGTGCCCTGGCCGGCGATCACCCGTGGGTCGGCGTAGGGGTGCACCAGGGTGGCGCCGGTGTCGGCCAGGATGCGGGCCGCGGCGGCCTCGCGCGCGGCCTGGGTGGCGGCGCAGCGGTGCACGGTGGCGCCATAGGCTTCGATGGCGGCCAGCTTCACGGCGTTGGCGCCGTCGGGCACCACCACGTGGGCGGGGATACCGCGCTCGCGGGCGGCCAGGGCCAATGCGGCGCCATGGTTGCCGGAGGAATGGGTGACCACGCCGCGGGCGGCGGTTTCATCGTCGAGCGACTGCACGGCGTTGCAGGCGCCGCGGAACTTGAAGGCGCCGATGCGCTGCACGTGCTCGCACTTGAAGTGCAGCTCGGCGCCGGCCAGCGCGTCGAGCGAACGCGAGCGCAGCACGGGCGTGCGGTTGGCGTGCGGGGCGATACGTGCGGCGGCGGCCAGCACGTCGTCGAAAGCAGGGAGCAGGGGTGTCATGGAATGGTCGTTCAGTGGGCGCGTGCTAGCCTAGCAGCCAGTTCGTTAAACCTTGCGGAAACCCCCGTCCGATGAGTCTTTCCCGGGGCGATGGCTTCGTCCACCTCGCCGATTACCGTGCGCCGGCCTGGCGCGTCCTTCACGCCAATCTAGTCTTCGATCTCGACCCGGCCGCCACGGTGGTCGAGTCAGCGCTCTCGCTCGAGCCCGACCCCAACCAGCCGGGCGAGCCGATCGTGCTCGACGGCGAAGGCCTGGAGCTGCTGGCCATCGAACTCGACGGCCGCGCGCTGGGCGAGGGCGAGTACGCCTACGACGGCCACCGGCTGCAGCTGCCGGGCCCGGGCCGCGCCTGTGAACTGCGCACGCGCGTGCGCATCCACCCCGCCGCCAATACCCGGCTCGAGGGCCTGTACCAGAGCGGTCGGCTGCTGCTGACCCAGTGCGAGGCGCAGGGCTTCCGCCGCATCACTTTCATGGCCGACCGCCCCGACGTGATGCCGCGCTGGCGCATCAGCCTGCGCGCCGATCGCGCCGCTTACCCGGTGCTGCTGGCCAACGGCAATCCGGTGTCGAACCGTTCGCTGGAGGGCGATCGCCACGAAGCCGTGTGGGAAAACCCGCACCCCACGCCGGCCTACCTGTTCGCCATCGCCGCGGGCGAGCTGGGTCGGGTGACGAATACCGTGCGCACCGCCGAGGGCCGCGAGGTCGAGCTCAACGTCTGGGCCGAGCCCGGCGATGTCGAACGATGCCGTTACGCGCTGGGCGCGGTGGAGCGTTCGCTGCGCTGGGACGAGGAGCGCTTCGGTCGCTGCTACGACCTGGACGTGTTCAACGTCGTCGCCGCCCAGGACTTCACCATGGGCGCGATGGAGAACAAGGGCCTGAACATCTTCAACGCCCGCTACATCCTGGCCGACGAGGCCACGGCCACCGACGCCGACTTCCTGGCCATCGAATCGGTGGTGGCGCACGAGTACCTGCACAACTGGTCGGGCAACCGCATCACCCTGCGCGACTGGTTCCAGCTTTCGCTCAAGGAAGGGCTCACGGTCTTCCGCGACACCGAGTTCAGCTCCGACCTGCACTCGCGTGCGCTCAAGCGCATCGAAGTGGTGCGCCTGCTGCGCGGCCGCCAGTTCGCCGAGGACGCCGGCGCGCTGGCGCACCCGGTGCGCCCGGACCGCTACAAGGAAATCAGCAATTTCTACACGCTGACCATCTACGAGAAGGGCGCCGAGGTCATCCGCGTGCTGCACACGCTGGTGGGCGAGGCGGCGTTCCGCGCCGGCATGGACCGCTACTTCGCCGACAACGACGGCCGCGCCGCCACCATCGAGGATTTCCTGGCCGCGCACGCCGCCGCCAGCGGCCGCGACCTGGGGCAGTTCGCGCGCTGGTATTCGCAGGCGGGCACGCCCGAGCTGTGCATCCGCGGCGATTACGACGCCGCCAGCGGCGACTACACGCTCACCGTCGAGCAGCGCACGCCGCCCACGCCGGGCCAGCCGGAAAAGCTTCCGCTGCTGGTGCCGCTGCGCTTCGCGCTCTACGACGCCGACGGCGCCGCGATCACGACGCCGCCGGAAGGCGACGCCGTCGTACGCGATGGCCTGGCCGAGCTGACCGCCGCCCGCCACGTGCTGCGATGGCGCGGCCTGCGCGGCCGGCCGCTGCCCGCCTTCAACCAGGGGTTCGCCGCGCCGGTGAAGCTGCACTTCGACTATGGCGTGGACGAACTGGCGCGCCTGGCGCGGCTCGAGCGCGACCCTTTCAACCGCTGGGACCTGGTGCAGCGCCTGGCCACCGACGCCCTGCTGGGCGCGGCGCACGCCGAGGCCGCGACGCAGGCGCTGTCGGACGTGCTCGCCGACCTGCTCGACGATGCCTCGGCCGACCCGGCCTTCGTGGCCGAGTGCCTGGCGCTGCCGGATTTCGACACCCTGGCCGAGCAGGTCGCCGAGGTGGATGTCGAAGCACTGGTGGGCCGGCGGGAGGAATTGCTCGACCGCCTGGCCGAAGACCACGTCGAGCGCCTGCAGTCGCGCTACGAGGCGCTGGCCGCGGCGGCCGGCGGCGGGCTGGACGGCCCGGCGATGTCGGCGCGCGCGCTGCGCAATGCCTGCCTGTCGTGGTTGACGCGGCTCGACCCGCAGGCCGCGCTCGCGCAGGCGCAGTTCGAGGCGGCCACCACCATGACGGCGCGGCTGGCAGCGCTGCGTTGCCTGGTGCACTTCCAGGCGCCGGGGGCGGAGGCGGCCTTGGCGGCGTTCCGCGAGCGGTATCGCGATGATCCGTTGGTGACGGACAAGTGGGTGGCGGTGGTGGCGACGCGTCCGCATCCGGAGGCGCTGTCGGACATTGACGCGCTGATGGTTTCGAATTGGTGGAAGCCCACCAACCCCAACCGCGTGCGCGCGCTGCTGGGCAGCTTCGCGCGCTCGAACCCGCTGGGTTTCCATCGCCTCGACGGCGCGGGCTACCGGCGCGTGGCCGGGCAGGTGGCGGCGCTGGACGCGATCAACCCGCAGGTGGCGGCGCGGCTGCTGGGCGCCTTCGAAAGCTGGCGGCGCTGGAGCGCGCCGCACCGCGGCCCGGCGCGCGAGGCGCTGGCGACGCTGGAAGGCAAGCTGGCCTCGCCCGACGGACGCGACCTGCTCGAACGCCTGCTGGCCTGATCAGCCCGTGCGCTTGCGCTGGCCCATCAGGCTGGCCAGCGAGGAGCCGAGCACCACGAGGCCGGCGCCGATCCATCCGGCGGTGCCGACCGTTTCCGGGGCGATGGCGGTCGGCCAGATTGAATGCACCAGCCCCACCGCGCCCAGGCACAGCAGGGGCGTGGTGGCCAGGATGGCCGACACGCGCGAGGCCTCCCAGTGCGCCAGCGCCTCGGCGAAGGCGCCGTAGGCCACCAGCGTGTTCACGGCGCAGTACAGCAGCAGGCCCCAGTGCAGGCCGTCGAGCGCCAGCAGCGCGCCGGGCCGCGCCAGCGGCAGCAGCACCAGGCTGGCCATCACGTAGATCGCCAGCAGGATGGCCGGTGACGACAGCCGCAGCAGCAGCTGCTTTTGCACCAGCGCGTACACCGCCCACACCACCGCCGCCAGCACCACCAGGGCCGAGCCCAGCAGGTAGCCCTGGCCGCCCGGCGGCAGGCCGCCGGCGAGCTGGTCGCGGAAGTACAGGCCCAGCCCGGCCACGATCACCACCAGGCCGGTCCACTGCCAGCCGTTTAAGCGCTCGCCGAACACGACGATGCCGCCCAGGGCCATCAGCAGTGGCGCCAGCTGGATCAGCAGCTGGGCGTTGGCCGGCGAGGTGTACTGCACGCCGAGCAGGTAGAGCACGTAGTTGCCGATCAGGCACAGGCCGGCCACCGCCAGCAGCCACCAGCGCCGGCGGTCGAGCCCGCCGAAACCGCCCAGCCCGCGCCGCGCCGCCAGCCAGGCCAGCATCACGCCCGCCGCCAGCAGGAAGCGGAACCAGGTGAGGGTGTAGGGATCGAGCTGCTCGAGCGTGATCTTCAGCGCCACCGGCAGGGTGGCCCAACACGCGGCCGTCACGAGGGCCAGCAGCAGGCCGAGTTTCCAGCGTCCGGAGGCCTGGTGCATGGACATGGCGGGCGTCTTCGCACGGTATGGAGGGCGCGCACGTTAGCATGGCCACGACCGGCTTGAATTAAGGGCGGATTCACCGCCCCGGGCCAAGACTGCCAGAGCACCTGGGGGGATTCGCCATGACCCGCATCATCGCCGCGCTTGCCGCGCTCGTCCTGCTCTCCGGCTGCGCCACCTACGGGGACGGCTACTACAGCGACCGTGCGGTGTACGCCGACGGCTCCTACTACTACCCCGCCGACGAATACGAAGGCGACTACTACTACGGCACCGAGCCGGCCTACGACTACAACTACAGCTTCGGCTATGGCTGGGGCTACGGTTACACGCCCTTCTGGGGCCTGGACCGCTACCGCTGCCGCAGCTACTACGGCTGCGTGCCGGTCTGGGGTGGCTACTATCCCTACTACTACGCGCCGGGTTGGGATTTCTCGCTCGGCAGCAGCTGGGGCTGGAGCCACTGGGGCTGGTACGGCGGTTACCGCTGGAGCAGCCGCCACCGCTGGTACGACAGCTATTACGGCCACCGGTACGACGGGCGCCGCCACGACGACCGCCGCGACGATCGCCGCCCGCCGCCGCCGCGCAATGCGCGCGAGCGCCTGGAGCGCGAGAACCGCATGCCCGCCCGCGGGCGCGCGGACGATGCGGACGTGATGCGTCGCTACGAAGAACGCCGCCCGGGCCTGGGCGAGTCGGGCCGGCGCGAGCCGGACCCGATCATCGAGGACGAGCGTCCGCGCCCGCAGGCACCGGTCGAGCCGATTGCGCCGCGCCGCCAGCCGGCCACCGGCCTGGGCCGCCCGGCACCGCGCGACATCGAAGGCGGCCGTTTTGGTCGTCCGGTGCAGCGCGACAACGAGGCGGGCATCGAGATGCCCCGCCGCAGCGGCATGCCGGTGCGTCCGGCGCCCGCCAGCAGCGGCGGCCCGCAGATGCGCTACCCGGTGCGCCAGCCGGAGTCGGAGCCGCGGGCGGTGCCGCGGCAGCCGGCCGGCAACCCGGGTCCGCGGATGATGCCGCGCGAAGCGATGCCGCCGCGCCCGTCGAGCGCGCCGCGTGAGTCGATGCAGCCGCGCCCGATGGCGGCGCCGCGCCAGGCGCCCGCACCGCGCATGGAATCGCGCCCGGCCCCGGCCCGTCCGGCCCCGCCGTCGCGCCCGGCCCCGCAAGTGAGACCTGCGTCACAAAATCCAACATCCGGCAGCGAAGACTAGGACGAACGGCCCCTCGCGGCATTGCACCGCGCGTGGGGCCGTCGCATTCTTGGCCCGTCGACTGACCCTCAGCGTCACTTTGCGACGCGAAGCAACCGAATGCTCTGCTCGGCGCCCGGCACCAGGTCCCCTGGATTCCCCCTGTTCCAAGACCCGCCGGGCGCCGACTTTCTTCCTTCGGCGCCGTGTTTTCCCCGGCTTGCCTGAAACCCGCGCATAAAAAAGGGCCTGGCGCTCCCCCCCGGGAGCGCCAGGCCCTGGCATCCCTACCACGCGCCTGACCAGCCCCTGTTCAGTCTGGTCGACGCCCCCCGGCGTTGGCCGTGGCAGGTGCCTTTGGATGAATGCAGGAAGCGTGCCAACCCGCCCGCGGGGTGCGCCAGCCTCCCCGGCGCGGGATAATCGCGGCCTATGTCCCGGACCCCCGCCCATGCTCAGCCATGAAGTGATCGTCATCGGTGGCGGCCATGCCGGCACCGAGGCGGCGCTGGCGGCCGCGCGCGCGGGCGCCCGCACCCTGCTGCTGACCCACAGCATCGAAACCATCGGCCAGATGAGCTGCAACCCGGCCATCGGCGGCATCGGCAAGGGCCACCTGGTGCGCGAGATCGACGCGCTGGGCGGCGCCATGGCCGTCGCGGCCGACGCCGCCGGCATCCAGTGGCGCACCCTCAACGCCAGCAAGGGCCCGGCCGTGCGCGCCACCCGAGCCCAGGCCGACCGCGCGCTCTACAAGGCCGCGATCCGGCGGCTGGTCGAGCACCAGCCGAACCTGACGGTGTTCCAGGCCGCGGTGGACGACCTGGTGATCGAGAACGGCCGCGTGCGTGGCGCCGTCACCCAGTCGGGCCTGCGCTTCGAGGCGCCGGCGGTGGTGCTCACGGCCGGCACCTTCCTGGCCGGCCGCATCCACGTGGGCCTGCAGAACCATCCGGGCGGCCGCGCCGGCGAGGCGCCGTCCACCGCGCTGGCCCAGCGCCTGCGCGAGGGCCCGTTCGTGGTGGACCGGCTCAAGACCGGCACGCCGCCGCGCATCGACGGCCGCACGCTCGATTACACGGTGATGGCCGAGCAGCCCGGCGACGAGCCGCGGCCGGTGTTCTCCTTCCTGGGCCGGCGCGAAGGGCACCCGCGCCAGGTCTCGTGCTGGATCGCGCACACCAACGAGCGCACGCACGACATCATCCGCGGCGGGCTCGACCGCTCGCCGATGTACTCGGGCGTCATCGAGGGCGTGGGCCCGCGCTACTGCCCGAGCATCGAGGACAAGGTGGTGCGTTTCGCCGACAAGGCCTCGCACCAGGTGTTCGTCGAGCCCGAGGGCCTGGACACCATCGAGATCTACCCCAACGGCATCTCCACCTCGCTGCCCTTCGACGTGCAGCTCGATCTGGTGCGCTCGATCCGCGGCTTCGAGAACGCGGTGATCACCCGGCCGGGCTACGCCATCGAGTACGACTATTTCGATCCGCGCGGCCTGAAGGCCTCGCTGGAGACCAAGGCCGTCGAAGGCCTGTTCTTCGCCGGCCAGATCAACGGCACCACCGGTTACGAGGAAGCGGCCGCGCAGGGCCTGCTGGCCGGCCTCAACGCCGCGCGTTTCGTGGCCCAGCGCGAGGCCTGGTCGCCAGGCCGCGACCAGGCCTACCTCGGCGTGCTGGTGGACGACCTGGTGACGCACGGCACCACCGAGCCCTACCGCATGTTCACCAGCCGCGCCGAATACCGGCTGCAGCTGCGCGAGGACAACGCCGATGAGCGCCTGACGCCGCTGGGTCGCGAGCTGGGCCTGGTGTGCGATGCGCGCTGGGAGGCGTGGTCGCGCAAGGCCGGGGCCATCGCCACCGAGCGCGCGCGCCTGCAGGCGATCTGGGTGGCGCCGGGCGGCACGCTGGCCCGGGCGCTGGAAGCGAGCACGGGCGTCGCACCCAGCCGCGAAGGCACGGCGCTGGATCTGATGAAGCGGCCCGAGCTCGACTACGCCGCGCTGGCCGCGGTGCCGGGCCTGGGCCCGGGCGTCGACGACGCCGCGGTCGCCGAGCAGGTGGAGATCGGCGTGAAGTACGCCGGCTACGTCGAGCGCCAGCGCGAAGAGATCGCCCGCCAGCAGCGCCACGAGCAGACCCGCCTGCCGGAAGACTTCGATTACGCCGGCCTGCCGGGCCTGTCGGCCGAACTGCAGTCCAAGCTGGGCACCGTGCGGCCCGAGACCATCGGCCAGGCGCAGCGCATCCCGGGCATGACGCCGGCGGCGATCTCGCTGCTGCTGGTCGCGCTGGCCAAGCGCAAGGGCCGCCGCGTCGCCTGAGGCGACGCGTTCCGACATGCCCGTCCGTTCGCATCCCCTGCACCGCAGCTGGCTGGCGCGCCGACGCCGGCTGCGCCGCTGGCTGCGGCCGCTGCCGCGCCGCGCCAACGTGGCGCGCTACCCGGTGATCAAGTGGTTCGCCGAGGCGGCGCGCAAGCGGCCCTACCTGTGGTCGCTCAAGCGCCAGCACGTGCTGGTGTCGCTGTACTCGGGCGCGGTGCTTGCGCTCATGCCGGTGTACGGCGTGCAGCTGGCCATCGGCCTGGCGCTGGCGGTCTGGCTGCGCGGCAACCTCACGGTGATGGCGGCGCTGCAGATGGTGACCAACCCGCTCACGCTCGGGCCGATCTACTACGCCACCCACAAGCTCGGCAGCTGGCTGATCGGCCTGGTGGGCTACGGCGAGGGCGCCAGCGCGGTGGGAACGCACATCAATGCGCTGGTGGTGGGCGGCATCGTCGGTGGGCTGGGGTTCGCCCTGCTGCTCGACCTGGGCTGGCGCCTGCTGGCCTGGGAGGCGCGGCGGTTCCGGTCGCAGCTGGCGGCGCTGCACGAACACTTCGGCTACCGGCACGGTGACGGCGACGCCCCGGGCGACTAGATTGGCGGCATGAAGACCGCCCTCGCGCTGCTGCTGTGCCTGTCGCCGTCGCTGCACGCGGCGACGGTGTCCGACTGGAAACTGCCGGCCCCGCAGGGTTCGGCCCAGCCGAATCTTTCGCTCGCCCCCGACGGCGACCTGCTGCTGAGCTGGATCGAACGCCGCGCCGGCGGCGGCCACCGCCTCGCCTTCGCGCGCCACGATGCCGGCGAGGGCTGGAGTGCGCCGCGCACGATTGCCGAAGGCGACGACTGGTTCGTGAACTGGGCCGATTTCCCGGCCCTGCAGGCCCTGCCCGACGGCAGCCTGTGGGCGCATGCGCTGGTCAAGAACGGCGAGGCGACCTACGCCTACGACGTGCGCCTGCATGCGTCTTTCGACGGCGGCGCCACCTGGGCGCCGACCCAGGCCGTGCATGAGGACGGCACCCCCACCGAACACGGCTTCGCCACGCTGTGGGCCCAGCCCGGCGGCGGCCTGGGCATCGCCTGGCTCGATGGCCGCCACACCGGCGGCGGCGGACACGGCGGCCACGCCGGCCACGGTGGCGCCATGACCCTGCGCGCCGCCCACTTCGACGCGCGCGGCAAGCGCGCCGAACACGAACTCGACGCCAGCACCTGCGACTGCTGCCAGACGGCCAGCGCGGTGGTCGGTGATGCCGTGCTGCTTGCCTACCGCGACCGCACCGAAGGCGAGGTGCGCGACATCGCCGTGGCGCGCTTCGCCGACGGCGCCTGGCAAAAGCCGGTGACGGTGCATGCCGACGGCTGGGTGATGCCGGCCTGCCCGGTCAACGGCCCGGCCATCGCCGCCCGGGGCGAGCAGGCCTGGGTGGCCTGGTACACCGCTGCCGGCGGGCCGCCCTCGGTGCGCGTGGCCCGCTCGGGCGACGGCGGCCGCAGCTTTGGCGGCCTGCGCGAGCTGGTCCGCGGCGAGGCGCCGCAGGGGCGGGTGGGCATCGCGGCCGACGCGGATGGGGTCTGGGTGAGCTGGGTCGAGGAAGCGGGCGGGGCGCAGTCGCTATGGCTGGCACGTCTCGACCCCGGCCTTGCGCGCGAGCTTTCCCGCACCAGGGTCGCCGACATCGCCGGACGCGGCCGGGCCACGGGCTTCCCGCGCCTGCAGGTGCGCGACGGCACCGCCTGGCTGGCCTGGACCGAAGTGGTGGACGGCCAGCCGCGCCTGCGCGGTGCGCGGGTGCGGCCCTGACCCTACCCAGTGGTATGGCCCGGGGCTTTGCTTTAATGTGGGCGCGCTTGCAGCTGCGCCACCCATAAGTTCCCCGAGGAGTCAAACCAATGCCCCGTACCCACCAGCTCGCCGGTGCCCTTGCCCTGGCGCTTTCCTGCGCCGGCACCGTCCAGGCCCAGGAGTTCACCGGTTTCTACGTGTTCGGCGACAGCCTGAGCGACTCGGGCAACATCGCCCAGCTCAACGGCCTGCCGCCGGGCTATGCCTTCACCACCAACCCGGATCCGGTGGCGGCCAAGATCATCGCCGCCTACTTCGGCCAGTCGAGCCTGAACTCGCTCTCGGGCGGCCCGAACTTCGCCTGGGGCGGCGCCTGCGTGAACCCGGTGGGCCCCTGCCTCAACCCGGTGCCGCGCATCAGCGACCAGGTGACGCAGTACCTGGCGCTCACCGGCGGCAGCGCCGATCCGAACGCGCTCTACAGCATCTGGGGCGGCGCCAATGACATCTTCGCCACCCTGACCCTCGATCCGCTCAACGCGCAGGCCAACACCGTGGCCGCCGCCACCGCCTACGTGCAGCAGATCGCGCGCCTGCAGGCCGCCGGCGCCAACTACATCATCGTCTACAACCTGCCCAACCTCGGCGCCACGCCGCAGTTCCTGGGCACGCCCAACGCCGGCTCGGTCTCGCAGATCACGGTGGTGTACAACTCGGCGCTCAACGCCGGCCTGCAGAACCTCGGCGACGGCATCATCCCGATCAATACCTTCGGCCTGATCAGCGAGATCATCGCCAACCCGTCGCGCTACGGCTTCACCAACGTCACCGGCACCGCCTGCGTCCCGGCCAACTCGATCGCCTGCGACCCGAACACCGGCGGCCTGCCGGGCGGCTACGCCCCGGGCACCAACGAGACCTACCTGTTCGCCGACGGCGTGCACCCGACCGGCGCCGCGCACGCGATGCTGGCCAACGTGGTCATCTCCACCATCGCCGCGCCGGTGCAGTTCTCGATGGCGGGCGAGGCGGGCGTGCAGGTCAACGACAACCACGTGCGCGCGATCACCGACGAGATGCTGTCGGACTTCCAGCTCGACCGCGAAGTGGGCAGCGTGCGCGGCTACGCCACCGTGCAGTACGGCCAGCAGGACTTCGACGCCAGCGCCGCCGTCCCGGGCGCCGATGCCGACGTGCTGAGCCTGAGCCTGGGCGCCAACCACCGCTGGTCCGAGAATGCCTACTGGGGCGTGGCCGTCACCATCGGCAGCCACGACAACGAGATGGGCCTGGCCGCGCTCGACGCGCGCTCGGTCATCGCCTCGCTGCACGGCACCCTGCGCTTCGGCGGCGGTGGCTACGTGCACGGCGCGGTCAGCGGCGGCAGCACCAGCATCGACGTGAGCCGCGGCATCGTGCTCGGCCCCTACCTGCGCGAGGAAACCGGCTCGACCAACGCCAGCCTCGCCGGCGCCGAGCTGGGCCTGGGCTGGCTGTGGAGCGCCGGCAGCATGCAGCACGGTCCGTTCGCTTCGGCCACCTGGCTGCAGCAGGAAGTCGACGGCTTCGCCGAGGACAGCGGCAGCGCCACCTCGATGAACTTCGCCGGCTTCGACCGCGACTCGATGGTCACCCGCCTGGGCTACCAGCTGATGGGCAACGCCGGCAGCCTGCGCCCGTACGTGCGCGTGGCCTACAACGAGGAGTCCGAGGACGGCCAGATCTTCGTCAATGCCGGCTCGAACTCGATGCCGGGCCGCTTCACCATGCCCGGCTTCACCCCGTCGCAGGACTGGCTGAGCGCCGACGTGGGCCTGAACTGGCAGGTCAGCGACGCGGTCACCGCGTTCGCCGCCTACAGCGGCCGCTTCAACGACGACCAGCAGGAGCGCCACAGCGGCAGCCTGGGCCTGCGCGTGACGTTCTGATCGCGGGTTGAGGTGTGACGAGAAGGCCGCCCACCGGGCGGCCTTCTTTTTGAGGCCTGGGGTCGGAGGTAATTTCCTTTGGAAATTACCTCCGACCCCATGTCCTTTCAGCGCTCGAGGCGCCAGTTCAGGGAGGCGGCGTTTTCGTTGCCGGACTCGACGCTGATGTCGAAGCCGCGCACCAGCAGGTACTTGAGCGTCACCACCTGGCCGGTGCCGACCAGCGAGACGCCGTAGCTGATGAACAGGCGCGGCGAAAGGTACTTGCCGACGGTGAGCGCGGCGCCGCCGAGGTTGCGCGATTCGGCCACGCCGGCCTCGTCCAGGCCCAGGCGCGCGCCGATCTGCTGGGCCACCAGGTTGCCGCCGGCGCCCAGCGCCATCGCCGCCGCATCGAGCTGTTCGGATTCGGCGCCGCTGGTGCTGCGCAGCGGCCGGCCGAACACCAGCCAGCTCAGCGCCTCGCTGGTGTCCATCGCCGGCGCCGAGGTGACCGTGGTTTCCGGCCGGCGCGCGGTGCCGCGCACCTGCACGCCGACGGTGACGTCGTCGAACTTGCGCTCGGCAAGGATGTCCAGGCTCGGGTCGTCGAAGGACGAATCGGCGTAGGACAGGCGCGCGCGCCGGATCTCCAGCGCCTGGCCGTAGGCGCGGTAGCTGCCGGTGACGTCGAGCGTGCCCGAGGCGGTGGCGCTGCGTTCGGGGCGCTGGCGCAGGGCGAGTGCGCCGCCCATGCGGCCGTCGAGGCCGAAGCCGCGCAGCCGCACTTCTTCGCCCAGGGTCACGCGCACGTCCAGGTCCACCGGTGCCGCGGCGTCGCGCGCCGGGTCCACCGGGTCGAGCACCACCACGTCGGGCGAGATGCTGGCGCTGCCGTCGAGCAGCTCCAGGTCCACGCGGGCCTCGGGCACCGCCACCTCGCCGCGCACGCGCAGCAGCGAGCGGGCGTAGGTGAGCGAGAGGCGCGGGCTGGCGATGAGGTAGAGCTCGGGCGTGCTGGCGAAGGTGACGCGCTCGCCTTCGAGCGAAAGCTGCACCGGCGCCTGCGGCTCGCGCAGGTCGACGCTGCCGTCCACGCGCAGCCGGCCTTCGCCCGAGCGCAGGCTGCCCGACAGCCGCGCCATGCCCTCGGGCGGGCCGTCGAACTCGAACTCGCCCTCGGCCAGCTTCAGGCCCAGTGCCGGAAGTTCGGCCGCGAAGCCGGCGAGCCGGGCCTGGCCCGAAAGCGCCGGCGCCGAGGCGCTCCCCGCCAGCCGCAGTTGGCCCTGCAGGCGGCCGGTGGGCGTGGCCAGGTCTTCCGAGAACAGTTCGAGGAAGGTGAGTTCGCGCGCATCGATGCGCAGCTCGCCATCAAGCGTCGGGTCGTCGCCGCTGCCGCGCTGGAGCCGCCCCGACAGGCGGCCGCCCTCGGCGAGCGCGGCTTCGAGTTCGACGCCGAGGCCAGCGGCTTCCAGCCGCAGGGTGGCCAGCAGGTTTTCGTAGGCGAATAGGTCGCGCTGCGCTTCCGGATCCAGCCGCAGCGCGCCGCGCGCCGATTCCACCCGGCCGTCGCCGCGCCACTGGCCGGCGCCGTCGCGGCGCAATGCCGCCTGCAGCGACACCGTGCCCTCGAGCGTCAGCGGCACGCCTTCGTCGGCCGGCAGCCAGGGCGTGGCCAGCGCCAGCGGCAGCGCCTCGCCATCGACGTTCAGCGCGTTGCCCTCGGCCTGTACGCACAGCTGGCCCTCGGTGTCGCCGGCGCGCAGGCAGGCGCGCGCCAGCTGCAGGCGGCTCGGGCCGACGCGGAATTCCGCCGGCGCCTGCAGCGCCAGGCTCGGGCCGATGCCGGGTTCGAGCAACAGCCGCGAGAGCGTGCCGGCCACGTCGTCGCCGGCCTGCGCGAGCGTGCTTTCCAGTTCGACCCGGCCGTGCGGGCCGCGGGCCTGCGCCTGCAGCGCGAGGCGGGCGCGGCTGCCGCGCGCGTCGAGCGCGAGTTCATCGGCCTGCAGGCCCGAAAGCGACAGGCCTTCGGCGCGCAGCGAAAGTTCGCCGTCGTCGCCGCGCGCGGGCAGGTCGCCGCGCAGGGTGAGTGCGGCGACCGCCTGGCCGTCGAAGGCCAGCGCCTCGCCCCGCAGGTCGGCCGACACGCCGGGCGCCGCGGCCGGGCCGACCAGGCGGACGCGGCCTTCGAGCCGGCCAGCCGCGCCCGCGGCCAGGTCGGACAGCGCCAGCGGCGACAGCGTTGCCTCGAGGTCGTACTCGTCGCCGAAGCGGCCGCGGGCGTCGAGTTCGCTGTCGCCCAGGCGCAGGCGGGCCTCGCCGTCGCCGCGGCCGGGCGCGAAGCGCAGGTCGGCGCGCGCCAGCAGCGGGCGCTGGCGCAGCTGGCCGGTGAGCGTGGGCACCTGCAGCTCGCCGCGCCACTGGCCGTTGGCGTCCTGCGCGGCCTGCAGCTTCATTTCGCCGTCGAGGCGGCCGGGATAGTCGGGCAGGAAGTAGCCAGGGTCGAGCGCCTGCAGCGTGGCGTCCAGGCGCAATTCGATGGCCGGCGTCCAGCGCACGGCGCCGCTGCCGCGCAGGCCGCCGCCGGGCGTGTCGGCTTCCAGCCGCGCCAGCTGCAGCTGCTCGCGATCGCCCTGGCCGGCCAGGGCGATGCTGGCCTGCTCGCCGTCGCGGGCCAGCGTGGCGGCTGCTTCGAGCGACCAGTCGTCGGCGACGCCCTGCACGCGCGCTTCGCCGCGCGCGACCACGGCCGGCGCGGCGGGATCATCCGAAGGCAGCTGCAGCGATTCGGTGCTGGCGCGCAGGTCGAAGGGCAGTTCGTCGTCGAGCGTGAGCTCGCCGGCCAGGCGCAGCGCGCCGGCGTCGAGCACGAGGTCGAGCGGATCCAGGCGCAGGCGGTCGTCGACGATCGACAGGCGCGAGGGCGCGATCTGCGCGGCGAGCTCGCCCTGCGCGAACTGGCCCGAGACGCTGGCTTCGCCGCCGGTGCCTTCGGCCTTCAGTTCGAAGGCGATCTCGTCGCCGGGTGCGAGGCCGAGCAGCGCGGGCGCCAGGCCCTGGGTGCCTGCCTGGAGCGACCAGCGCGGCGCATCGGCCTCGCCCTGCACGGTGGCGGTGAGCTGGGTGCGGCCGGGCAGCTGGCCGCTGGCTTCGATGCGCAGGTCCTGCAGGCGTCCCTGCACGGAGAGCTGCAGTTCGGCGGCGGGCGCGTCGCCGCCGGCCGGGCGCTCCCAGCGGCCGGTGAGCGCGCTGCGGTAGTCACGCGCCGGGCGGTATTCGCCCTGCAGGCGCAGGTGGCCGGGCGTGCCGTGGGCGTCGAGCGAAGTGAGGGTGAAGCCTTCGTCCACCAGGTGCAGGCCGCGCGCGGCGAGCGTGTCGAGCGCAAGCAGCTCGTCCTCGCCGCGCTGCACGCGCAGCCCGGCCACGTCCACGCGCGCGCTGCGGATGTCGAGCGGCAGCGGGATGCGCGGCAGCACGCCGGGCCACTCGGGCAGCGAAAACGGTTCGTCTTCGGCTTCGGGCAGCACCAGCACCGCGTCGTCGAGCTCGAGCGCGTCGAGCTGCAGGCGGCGGCCGAGCAGGGGCAGCAGGTCGGGGTCGAGCATCAGGCGGCGCGCGCGCAGTTCGATGCCGTCGTGGGCGTAGCGCACGCCGTGCAGCACCAGCGGGCCGTTGAGCGCGCCCTCGGCGCGTTCCCACTGCAGCGCGCCCTCGGGCAGGCGTGCGGTGATCTGGCCCAGCAGCGTGTCGCGGCCGCCGGCGCTGAGCAGCAGCCAGGCCAGCACCGCGCCCAGCAGCGCGCCGAGCGCGAAGCCGGCCACGCCCAGCCGCAGCGACCAGCGGCGAAGGCGCGAGCGCGGGGCGGCCGGCGCGCTCACAGGTCGGGCCCGATGTTGAGGTGCAGCTGCACCGAGTTGGCGGCATCCGAGCCAAAGCCGTGCGCCACGTCCACCCGCACCGGCCCCACCGGCGAGCGCCAGCGCAGGCCCATGCCGGCGCCGACCTGGGGATCGAAGCTGGCGCGGCTGTCGAAGGCATCGCCGGCATCAACGAAGAAGGCCATGCCCCAGGTGCGGTTGAACATGCGCTCGTACTCCACGCTGGCCACCGCCAGGTGCTTGCCGCCGAACACATAGCGGCGGCCGTCGGTGCCGATGAAGAACTGGCCGATGTCCTTGTAGCCGTAGCCGCGCACGCTGCGGTCGCCGCCGGCGTAGAAGCGCAGCGAGGGCGGGAAGGACGGGAACTCGTCGCTCACCGTGGTGCCGATTTCGGCGCGCAGCAGCAGGCGGTTGCGGCGGCCGACGCTGTGCACGAGCTTGCCTTCGGCGCGCAGCTGCACGAAGTCGATGTCCGAGCCCAGCGCGGCCGAGCCGGCGCGCAGCTCCATCGTCAGGCCGCGGGCGCGGCGCGGGTAGAGCGGGTCGTCGGATTCGCTCCACTGCGCCCAGAGCGAGGGATAGACCAGGGTGGAATAGGAATAGTCGAAGCCGGTGGCGGCGTCCTCGAAGCGTTCGCGGCGCAGGTTGAGCGCCGCCACCAGGTTCCAGTTGCCGAGGCGGCCGCTGCGGCTGCCGGCGACTTCGAGCAACTCGCTGTTGATGCCGTTGACTTGCTCCTGCTGCAGGCGCGCGCTGCCGGTGTACCAGCCGTCGATCCAGCGGAAGGCGGGGATGCGGTAGCTGGCGGCCAGGTCGTTGCGGCGCTGCGCGAGGCCGGCGAGCAGGTCGAGCTTGTGGCCGCGGTCGTTCACCCAGCGGCGCTCCAGGCCGCCGGTCAGGCCCAGGCCGCTGTCGGTGCCGAAGCGCACGCCGGCGCTCCACACGCTGCGCTTGGCGGGGCTGAGCTTCACGCTCACCGGCACCTCCAGGTCCTCGCCCTCGCCGGGCTCGGGGCGGAT
Source organism: Arenimonas sp. SCN 70-307 (assembly GCF_001724815.1). Classification (GTDB taxonomy): domain Bacteria; phylum Pseudomonadota; class Gammaproteobacteria; order Xanthomonadales; family Xanthomonadaceae; genus Arenimonas. Next base: position 27,842 of record NZ_MEDO01000011.1, read on the forward strand.
GTCGATGGCGCTGAAATAATCGAGCTGGGCCAGCGAGGACTGCAACTGCACCAGCCGGGCCTGGTCGTAGGCTTCGCCCGGGGTCCAGGGCACTAGGTTCTCGAGCAGGCCCTCGCGGAACTGATGGCCTTCGAAGCTCGCCTCGCCCAGGACGTGGCGCGGGCCGGTGTCCCAGGACAGCGCGATGTCGGCCGTGCGTTCGGCGCGCGTCACCTCCACCCGGTGCGCGTCGAGGCGCGCGCGGAAGTAACCGCGCTCGGCCAGCAGGCGGTCGACCGAGGCCTTGCCGTCCTCGTAGACCGAATGCACGAAGGGCTGGCCCTCGCGCGGCCGCAGGCGGGCGATGCGGCGGGCCAGCACCTCGTCGGACTGGCCCGGGCCGCTGAGCGCGATTTCGCGCTTGCGCACGCGCACCGGCTCGCCCGGCACCACGCGCACGCGCACCGAAACGAGTTCGCCATTGCGCTCGACTTCGGTCTGCACCTGCGATTCGTAGTGGCCGAAGGGCTCGAGGGCCTGGCGCGCCTCGCGCGGCGCCCGCCGCAGCAGGAAGGACAGCCGCGCCTCGGTCAGCGCGCGCCGCCGGGCCGGATTGAGCTTCTCGAGCGACAGCGCGGCCAGCACGTTGTCGCGCTGCGCCTCGTCTTCGAGGCCTTCGACGCGCACCGACACCAGTTCGAGCGCCGCGGCCGGCATCGCCAGCGCGAGGCCCAGGAAGATCGCCAGCAATCGGAGGTGGGGGGCACGCATGCCCCCAGAGGATAACCCCGGCTCCGGGCCAGGCCCGAGAAGCCGGCGTGATGAAACGGTGTCAGCCAGCCGAGAGCTGTTCCACCGCCGCCACCGCCGCGAAGCGGTCGGCGATGAGCTTGAGCAGGGCCAGGCGGTTGTCGCGCACCGCCGGGTCTTCGGCCATCACCAGGGTGCGCTCGAAGAAGTTGTCCACCGGCAGCTGCAGGGCCGCGAGGCGCTTGAGCGTGGCCACGTAGTCGCGCTGGGCCAGCAGCGGGTCGGTGTCGGCCAGCGCGGCGGCCAGCGCGGCGTTGAGCGCCTGCTCGGCCGGCTCGGCCAGCTTCCGCGGGTCAACCTGCGCCGGGATCGGCGTTTCGACCTTGCGCAGGATGTTGCGGATGCGCTTGTTGGCGGCAGCCAGCGAGGACGCCTCGCGCAGGCGGGCGAACTCGGCGATGGCCTTCAGGCGCTTGTCGAAGTCCACCAGCGAGCCCGGGCGCACCTCGGCCACGGCGTCGAACTGCGTGGCCGGCACGCCCTGCTCGGCGTAGTAGCCGCGCAGGCGGTCGATGATGAACTCCTGCAGGTGGCTGCCGGAGAACATGTCTTCGGGCGTCGGCTTGCCGCCAGTGCCGGCGTCCGCACCGATCCGTTCGACATCCTTCCGGACGAGCCCGATGGCACGGTCGATCCACGGGAGCAGGTCGAGGTCCAGGCCGCCTTCGATGAGGGTGCGGGCCAGGCCCAGCGCGTTGCGGCGCAGGGCGAAGGGATCCTTGTTGCCGGTGGGCTTGAGGCCCGCGGCGAAACCACCGGCCAGCGTGTCCAGGCGCTCGGCGATGGCCAGCACGCGACCCAGCGGCGAGGGCGCGATGGCGTCGCCGGCGAAACGCGGCATGTAGGCCTCGTCGATGGCGGCGGCCACGGTGGGCAGCTCGCCCGCGGCGACGGCGTAGTAGCGGCCCGCGGTGCCCTGCAGCTCGGGGAACTCGCCCACCAGGCGGCTGAGCAGGTCGGCCTTGGCCAGGCTGGCGGCCCGGTCGGCATCGGCCGGCGCCACGCCGGCCGGGCTGGCCAGCTCCCGGGCGAGCGTCGCGACGCGCTGGCACTTGTCGTCGAGCGTACCCAGCTTCTGCTGGTAGGTGACGGTGCGCAGGCCCTGCGCCATCGCCGGCAGGCCCTGCTTGAGGTCCTCGTCGCAGAAGAAGGCGGCGTCGGCGAAGCGCGGGCGGATCACGCGCTCGTAGCCCTTGCGCACTTCGGCCGGGTCCTTGGACTCGATGTTGGCGATGCCGATGAACTTCTCGCTGAGCTTGCCCTCGGCGTCGAGCACCGGGAAGAACTTCTGGTTGGTTTCCATCGTCAGCACCAGCGCTTCCTGCGGTACGCGCAGGAACTCGCGCCCGAAGCTGCAGACGATGGCCTTGGGCCACTCGACCAGGCAGTTGACCTCCTCGAGCAGCGCCTCGGGCACGCGTGCCTGGCCGCCGGCTTCCTTCGCGGCGGCGGCGATCTCGGCGCGGATGCGCTGGCGGCGCTCGCGCGGATCGACCAGCACCTTCGCCTCGCGCAGGGCCTGCACGTATTCGCCGGCTTCGTTGAGCCACACGCCCTTGGCGTGGTGGAAGCGATGGCCGCGGCTCATGCGGTCGGACTTCAGGCCCAGTACCTCGCCGGGCGCCACGTCGCGGCCGAGCAGGATGACCAGCCAGTGCGCCGGGCGCACGAAGCTGATGTCGCGGTCGCCCCAGCGCATCGGCTTGGGCACCGGCAGCGCCTTGAGCGCCTCGGCGGTGATCTCGGCCAGCAGCTCGGCGGTGGCGGCACCCGGCCGCGAGGAGCGCGCCACGAAGCGCATGCCCTTGGCGTCGGTGACGCGGTCGAGCTTCTCCCACTCGATGCCGTTCTTCTGCGCGAAGCCCAGCAGGGCCGGGGTCGGCTTGCCCTCGGCGTCCAGGCCGATGTTGGTGTACGGGCCCGGCACCTCGCTGTGCTGCACGGGTTGCTGGGTGGCCACGGCCGGCAGGTACACGGCCAGGCGGCGCGGGCTGTAGAGCGGGCCGGCGGGCAGTTCGCCCGTGCCTTCGCGCACTTCGATGCGGCGCGCGGCCAGGCCCTTGAGCACGCCGTCGTGGAAGGCCTGGGCCAGCTCGGGCAGGGCCTTGGGCGGCAGCTCCTCGGTGCCCAGTTCGATCAGCAGCGGCAGGAAATCAGCCATTCGCGGCCTCCTTGGTCTTCTTCAGGCCCGGGAAGCCGAGCTTCTCGCGCTGGGCGTAATAGGCTTCGGCGACGGCGCGCGAGAGCGTGCGCACGCGCAGGATGTAGCGCTGGCGCTCGGTGACCGAGATCGCGCGGCGGGCGTCGAGCAGGTTGAACGAGTGCGAGGCCTTGCACACCTGCTCGTAGGCCGGCAGCGGCAGGCCGAGCTCGACGAGCTTGAGCGCCTCGCGCTCGCAGGCGTCGAAGCGGTGGAAGAGTTCCTCCACGTCGGCATGCTCGAAGTTGTAGGTGCTCTGCTCGACTTCGTTCTGGTGGTAGACGTCGCGGTAGTGCACCGGCGTGCCGTCGGGGCCGACCGTCCAGACCAGGTCGAAGACGTTGTCCACGTTCTGCAGGTACATGCACAGGCGCTCGAGGCCGTAGGTGATCTCGCCGGTCACCGGCTTGCACTCCAGGCCGCCGGCCTGCTGGAAGTAGGTGAACTGGGTCACTTCCATGCCGTTGAGCCAGACCTCCCAGCCCAGGCCCCAGGCGCCGAGCGTGGGCGATTCCCAGTTGTCCTCGACGAAGCGCAGGTCGTGCACCAGCGGGTCCACGCCGAGCGCCTTGAGCGAGCCGATGTAGAGCTCGAGGATGTCGTCGGGGTTGGGCTTGAGCACCACCTGGTACTGGTAGTAGCGCTGCAGGCGGTTGGGGTTCTCGCCGTAGCGGCCGTCGGTGGGGCGGCGGCAGGGCTGCACGTAGGCGGCGGCCCAGGGCTCGGGGCCGAGCGCGCGCAGGAAGGTGGCCGGATGGAAGGTGCCGGCGCCGACCTCGAGGTCGAGCGGCTGGATCAGGACGCAGCCCTGGTCGCCCCAGTACTGGTTGAGGCGCTGGATCAGCTCCTGGAAGGTGGGTGCGGTCATCGCGGTTTCGCCCTGCCTAAAGCGCGCTAGTATAGCCGCGGCCCGCGCCACCGCCCCTCCAGCGCCCGCATGAAACCCTTCCTGCTCATCGAAACCGGCGACCCGCTGCCCAGCCTGCGTCGCCATGGTGGCTTCGGCCACTGGATCCGCGTCGCCGCCGGCCTGCACGGCCGCGAGGTGCGCCATGCCCGCGTGCTCGACGGCGAGCCGCTCCCTTCCGCCGGGGGCCTGGCCGGCGTGCTGGTCTCGGGCTCGGGCGCGATGGTCACCGAGCGCCTGGACTGGTCCGAACGCACCGCCGCCTGGCTGCGCGAGGCCGCCGACGCGGGCCTGCCGCTGCTGGGCATCTGCTACGGCCACCAGCTGCTGGCCGACGCGCTCGGCGGCCAGGTGGACTACAACCCGCGCGGCCGCGAAATGGGCACGGTGGAGCTGGAGTTGGCCGACGCGGCCGCCACCGACCCGCTGTTCACCGGCCTGCCGTCCACGCTGCCGGCCCACGCCACCCACCTGCAGACCGTGCTGGCGCCGCCGCCGGGTGCGACGGTGCTGGCGCGTTCGTCGCTCGACGACTGCCAGGCCTTCCGCTGGGGCGAAGCCACCTGGGGCGTGCAGTTCCATCCCGAGTTCAGCACCGGCATGATGCGGGGGTACATCCACGGCCGCGCCGACGCGCTCGATCGCGAGGGCCTGTGCCACCGCAGCCTGCTCAAGGCGGTACGGCCGGCGCCGCTGGCCCGACGCGTGCTGCGCCGTTTCGTCCACCAGGCGCGCCGGCGCGCCCACCACGGAGCCTGACCGAATGACCCCGAACACCGTCGACATGGCCGCGCCCTTCCGCTGGCTGGCCCGCGCCTTCGACGTGGGCCGCCGCAATCCGAAGGCGCTGTTCGGCGCGCTCGCGCTGGTGCTGGCGGTGGTGTTCGCGCTCGCGATCGTGCAGACGGTCATGCAGGCCGGCGCGGCGGGCAACGTGACGGGCCTTGCGGTGGTGATGGCGCTGGGCACGGTGATCAGCTGGCTGGTGGTGCCTCCCCTGTTCGGCGGCATGTTCCGCGTGCTCGACGCGGTCGAACGCGGCCGTCCGGTGGTGTCCACGGACGTCTTCAACGCCTACGGGCAAGGGCAGGGCGGCAAGCGCCTGGTGCTGACCAACCTGGTTTATTCACTGGCCTACATGGCGGTGCTGGCGCTGTTCCTGCTGACCTCGCTGGGGCAGTTCTTCCGCGAGTACTTCACGATCATCATGGCCACGCCGGTGGGCGCCGAGCCGGACCAGGCGGCGCTGATCGCGCTGATGCAGGCCACGCCGCCGACGGCCTTCCTCTGGATGCCGGTGCTGGCGGTGGTGGTCGTCGCCTGGCTGCACGCGTCGATGCTGGCGCAGGCCACGGCGGCGCTGCGCGAGGCCAGCGTGGCCGAGTGCGTGGTGGCCGGGCTGCTGGCGATGCTGCGCAATGTCCTGCCGCTGCTGGTCTTCTCGCTGGCCATGACGATCGCCGGCTTCGTGCTGGTCCTGCTGCTGTTCCTGCTCGTCGGGCTGGTGATCGGGCTGCTGTCGCTGCTCAGCCCGCTGCTGGGCATGGTGGTGATCCTGCCCGTCATGGGCATCACGATGCTGGCGACCTACGCGCTGATGTTCGGCTTCTACTACCACGCCTGGCGCGGCATCTTCGACGACGAGCCCGAAGCGACCCCGGCGGTTCCGGGCGAAATCGCGGTCTGATCCCTACGCGGCGGCGCCCAGTACTTCCGCGAGGAGCAGGGCGTAGCTGGTGACGACGATGGCCACGGCGGCGGCCAGGGCGATGCCCTGGGCCCAGAGCCAGCGGCGGGCCCAGCGGGGCATCGGGTCGCCGGCGTCGGGGGCGAGCACGACGCGGGTGCCGGCGATGAGGTCGTGCAGGGCGCGGCGTTCCTTCGTCCAGCCGGCGAGGGCATGGCCCAGGTGCAGCATCAGCCAGGAGGGCACGCCGGCGACGAAGCGCAGCACCACCCGCCAGGGCGCCGGCCGGCCGCCGTCGAGGGCGGTGACGCGCAGGCCGGCCAGGCGCTTGCCGGGCGTGGCCTGCCAGCGCGAGGCCTCGAAACCGACGAACCACAGCGCCGAGAGCGCGAAGAGCACGGCGGCGGCAATCGCCAGGCCGTGCAGCCAGGTGGCCACCAGCGCCAGCACGCCCTCGCGCAGCACCGGGTCGCCGGACCAGGCGAGGAGCTGGCCCAGCGGGTCGGCCGCGTCGGCGCCGCCGGCGAGGGCGGCGTCCATCAGCTCGAAGAGCCGGAACTGCACTTGTTGCATCGCCGCGTCGGTGCCGGCGAGCACGCGTGCGCCGGTGCCCCAGAGCAGGGGCACCGAGACCGCCAGCGGCACCAGTACGTCGAGGCTGTAGGCCGCGTAGCGGCGCCAGAAGCCGGCCGGGCGCATCTCAGCCCGCGGCCGGCGCCGGCCGCTTGAGCAGGGCGCCGGCGATGATGCCCAGCTCGTAGAGCAGGCACATCGGGATGGCCAGCATCAGCTGCGAGATCACGTCCGGCGGCGTGATGATGGCCGCCAGGATGAACACGCCGACGATGACGTAGCCGCGCGCCTCGCGCAGCTGCGCCGGCGTCACCAGGCCCAGCAGCACCAGCACCACCACCGCCACCGGCAGCTCGAAGCTCAGGCCGAAGGCGAGGAAGATGACGAGCACGAAGTCGAGGTAGCGGCTGATGTCGGTCATCATCGCCACGCCCTCGGGCGTGATCGCAGTGAGGAAACCGAACACCGCCGGCAGCACCAGGAAGTAGGCGAAGGCGCAGCCGATGTAGAACAGCAGCACCGCCGCCACCAGCAGCGGCCGCGCCATGCGCTTTTCCTGCTGGTACAGGCCCGGCGCGACGAAGGCCCAGGCCTGGTAGATGAGCACGGGCATCGCCAGCATCACCGCGCAGAAGAAGGCCAGCTTCACCGGCGTGAAAAAGGGCGAGGCCACCTCGATGGCCACCAGCTGGCCGCCGGCCGGCAGCTTCGACAGCAGCGGCGCGGCCAGCTGGGCGTAGATGCGGTTGGCAAAGGGCATCAGCGCCGCGAACACCAGCAGCACCGCCACCACGCCCTTGAGCAGGCGCGAGCGCAGCTCGAGCAGGTGGCCCATCAGGGTTTCGGGCTGGCCGGGGCTGAAGCTCACGGCTTGGGCGCCTCGTCGGTCGGCGCGGGCGGCGCGGGCTCGGCCCCCACGGCCGGCGTGGTGGCCGCGTCCGGGGCGGGCCGGGGCGACTCGAGGTCGCGCAGGGCTTCGGCAGCGCTGCGGCTGGTGTCGTCGAGCTCGCGCCTGAGCTCATCGGCCTGCTTGCGCAGGTCGCGGGCCGGGTCGGAGATGGCCTTGCGCAGGTCCTCGTCGGCCAGCTCGCGCTCGAACTCGGACTTCACCGAATACCACTGCGCGCGCGCCTTGCGCACCCACAGCCCGGCAAAGCGTGCGGCCCGCGGCAGGCGCTCGGGGCCGAGCACCACCAGGGCGACCACGCCGATCACCAGCAGTTCGCTGAAGCTGAGGTCGAACATGCGCCGTCAGCCGCCCGCCGGGGCGGGGCTCAGGAGTCCTTGCGCTGGCTGTCGCTCGGCGACTCGCTGCGCGGCGCGTCCTGCTCGCGGCGCTCGTTGCCGAGCTGCTGCGGGGGCTCGTCGCCGTCCTTGAGGCCCTTCTTGAAGCCCTTGATGCCTTCGCCCAGGTCCTTGCCGATGTTGCCGAGCTTCTTGGTCCCGAAGACCAGCACGACCACCAGGAGGACGATGAGCCAGTGCCAGATGCTGAAGCTGCCCATGGTCGTAGTTCCGCGTGTCAGGAGGATGGGCGGAGTCTAGCGCAGCCGGGCCCCGGCCGCGCCGTCCATCCGTCACTGTTTGACGGTGTTTTCCTCGAGGCGGTCGCGGAAGTCGACCACGGTGGAGGGCGGGGGATTGGTGCGGCCCTCGAAGATCTGGCGCGGGGTGGTGTTCGGGCCGTAGACGCGCTGGTTGGCGGTGTGGTCCATGCGCAGCACGGTGCCGTCCAGGGCCACGCCGGCGAACAGGCCACGGGCGCGCGAATAGCTGTAGATCTCGGCCTTGAGCTGCTCGTCGGTGCTGGCCTGGGCGCTGCGGCCCACCGGGCCGGCGGCCACCGAGGCGTCGGCGCCGAGGGTGAACTTGCCGTTGACGATGTCCTGCACGCCGCGGGCCGAGCGGAAGACCAGGATCACGTCGGCCGACTGCACGCCGGCCTGGAAGCCGAAGCTGCCGCCGCCGAGCTTGATGTAGCTGGGGTTGGACCAGGTGCCGTCCGGGCTGCGCACCGAGATCAGGCCCTTGCCGCCGCGGCCGCCGATGACCAGGCCGGCCTTGACCACGTCGGGGATGACGGCGATGGCGTAGGCCTCGGAGAACAGCTTCTCGGGCACGGCCGTTTCGGGGATGCGCATGATCTCGCCCAGCACGCGGGCGGCGTCGGCGGCGCGGGACTCTTCCTTCTCGCCGGCCTGGGCCGGGGCGACGGGGGCGAGGGCCAGGGCGAGCGCGGCGAGCATCGGGGCCAGGAATCGGGTCATGGGGCAGTCTCCGTAAGGGCGCGTGGGCCCGAGTATGGCCGCGGGCAATGAACCGCGGGTGAGCCAATCCTTCACTTGCGCGATGATACGTTTACGGCAGCCGCCAAGGACAGGTCCGCATGAAGCGCTATCTCGATGCCCCCACGCCCAGCGGCCCGGGCCGCACCGCCCTGCTGGTGGTGAACCTGGGCACGCCCGACGCGCCCACCGCCGGCGCCGTGCGCCGTTACCTGGCGCAGTTCCTGCACGACCACCGCGTGGTCGAGCTCACGCGCTGGCTGTGGTGCCCGCTGCTGCACTTCATCATCCTGCCGCTGCGTTCGCCGCGGGTGGCGCGCAACTACGCCTCGATCTGGATGGACGAGGGCTCGCCGCTGCTGGTGCACTCGCGCCGGCTGGCCAAGGCCATGCAGCATGCCCTGCCCGACGTGCAGGTGCGCGTGGCCATGCGCTACGGCAACCCGTCCATCCCCGACGTGCTGCGCAGGCTGCAGGACGAGGGCATGGAGCGGCTGCTGGTGCTGCCGCTGTACCCGCAGTATTCGGCCAGCACCTCGGGTTCCGTGCTCGATGCGGTGGCGAAGGAGATCACCGGCTGGCGCCGCACGCCCGACCTGCGTTTCATCGCCGACTACCACGTCGACCCGGCCTGGCTCGACGCGCTCGAGGCCCGCGTGCGCGCGCACTGGGACCTGCACGGCCGCGCCGACCAGCTGGTGATGAGCTTCCACGGCCTGCCCAAGCGCTACGAAAAAGCCGGCGACCCGTATCCCCGCCAGTGCGAGGCGGGTGCGCGTGCCCTGGCCGCGCGACTGGGCCTGGGCGAGAAGGAGTGGCGGCTGACCTACCAGTCGCGCTTCGGCCGCGAGGAATGGCTGCAGCCCTACACCGACAAGAGCCTCGAGGCGATGGCGCGCGAAGGCGTGAAGACCGTGGACGTGATCTGCCCGGGCTTCGCCGCCGACTGCCTGGAGACCCTGGAGGAAATCGCCGTCGAGAACGACGAGGTCTTCCGCGGGGCCGGCGGCCAGGAGCTGCGCTACATCAGCGCGCTCAACGACGAACCCGGCCACGTGGCGGCGCTGTCGGCGCTGGCGCGGCGACACCTGCAGGGCTGGCCGCACTGATGCACGCGCTGCGCCTGGACACCGCCCGCGGCGCGCTGGCGGCGCTGCGCGGTGGCGATCCGTCGGGCCCGAAGCTGCTGTGCCTGCACGGCTGGCTCGACAACGCCGCCAGCTTCCAGCCGCTGATGCCCTGGCTGGCCGGGTTCGACGTGGTGGCGCTCGACCTGCCTGGCCACGGCCATTCCGACCACCGCCCGCCGGGCTGCGACTACGCCTTCGCCGACTGGCTGCACGACGTGCTCGATGCGCTTGACGCCCTGGGCTGGGACCAGGCCGACCTGCTGGGCCATTCCATGGGTGGCGCCATCGCCAGCTTCGTGGCCGCGGCCGCGCCGGCGCGGGTGCGGCGGCTGGCGCTGGTGGAAGCGCTGGGCCCGATTTCCGGCGACCCCGCCAGGGCCGGCGAGCGCCTGCGCGAGGCGGTGCGCGCGCGCCGTGCCAAGGCCGAGCGCCCCGCGCGCGTGATCGCCGACGTGGACACGGCCGTGGCCGCGCGCCTGGCCGTCACGAGCATGGCGCCGGAAGCGGCGCGGCTGATCGTCGAACGCAACCTGCGCAGCGTGCCGGGCGGTTTCGCCTGGCGCAGCGACCCGCGCCTGACCCTGCCGGGCCACGTGCGCATGGACGAAACCTCGGTGCAGGCCGTGCTGTCCGCCATCGAGGCGCCGGTGCTGGTGGTGGCGGCCGACCCGGCGCCGCCCTACTTCCCGCCCGAAGTGCGCACGGCGCGGCTGGCCTGCCTGCGCGAGGCGCGCGTGGTGGTGTTGCCCGGCAGCCACCACCTGCACATGGAGCAGCCCGGCGAGGTGGCGCCGCCGCTGCTCGACTTCCTGCGCGGCTAGTCGCCGGCCGGGCGCAAGCTCAGCGACACGGCGGTGCCGCCGTCGGCTTCGGCGGTGAAGGTGGCTTCCAGCAGGCGCGAATCCTTGCGCAGGCCCAGCGACCGCACCGGCGCCAGTTCGATCGCTTCGGCTTCCTGCCAGCCGCGCGTGCGCTGCGCGGCGCGGAACTCATCGAACAGCAGGCTGGCGCTGCGCGGGCTGCGCAGGCCCACCGACACGGCATCGCCCAGGGTGGTGTAGGCCTGTACGCGGGCATCGGCCGGCAGCTGCACATCGTCGGGGAAGCCTGGCGGCAGCGCCAGGTCGACGCCGCTGGTGGCGGTGTAGAGGCCGTCCTCGGTTTCGAGGGTGACGATGTGTTCGTCGTGGGCGGGTGCTTCGGCCGTGGGCGCCACGGGCTCGCCGGTGGCTTCGATGGCGCGCTCCACCAGGGCGCTGTTGCGCGCCTCGTCGCGCCCGCAGGCGGTGGCCAGCAGGGCGGGCAGCAGCAGGGCCGGCAGGAGGGAGACGCGGTGGGCCACGGCGGGCTCCCCGGAGGGGGTTCAACGGGTCAAACGCGCCAGTGTCGATTTCAAGGCCAGCCCCTCGCCGCGCAGGTAGTCGCGCTCGTCGCGCCAGCCGGGCCAGCGCGCCTCGACCTCGCGCCAGAAGCGGCGCGAGTGGTCGGCGTGCACCAGGTGGCACAGCTCGTGCACCAGCACGTACTCGAAGGCGGCCGGGCGGCCGAGCACGAGCGCCAGGTCGAGTGAGACCGCGTCGGAGGGGCTGAGCGAGCCCCAGAGCGAACTCAGCGGGCGGATGCGCAGGGCCATCGGCGTGCGCGGCAGGCCGGGCAGGTAGCGCGGCAGCCAGGCGCCGAGGTCGGTGCGGGCCTGCTGCAGGTAGAACTCGCGCAGCGCAGCGCGGGCGCGGGCGTCGTCGGCGCCTGCCGGCAGCTGCAGCTCGATGCCGTGCTCGCCGAGGGCGGCGCGGGCGTAGCGGCCTTCGCGCCACTGCACCGGCACGTCCTGGCCGCGCAGCGGCAGCGGCCCGGTCCAGTCGCGGCCGAAGCGTGGCGCGTCGTCGTGGCGCTGGCGCGCGAGCTGCGCGGCCAGCCAGTCGCGGTGCTCGTGCAGGAAAGCCTCGGCGCCGCGCACCGAGGCCACCAGCGGCAGCGTCAGCCGAGCGCCCTTGTCCGAGACGATCAGCCGCAGCCGGCGCGCACGCCGGTCGCGCACCCAGCGCACCGGCACCTCGCGGCCGTCGGCCAGCGCCAGCGGGCGGATTTCAGGCGTCGGCAGCACTGAACTTCAGCGCGCCGTCGAGCACGGCGAACAGCCGCTTGAGCTCGCCGGCCATCAGCGCATAGCGGGCGTCGAGCTCGGCGTGCACGCCGTCGGTTTCGGTGCCCTCGAGCTGGTCGACGGCGCCGTCGAGGAACTTGAGCTTGCGGATGACGAGGTCTTCGCCGAGCACGAAGCCGACGTGGTCGTCGAGCACCAGGGCCAGGCGCGTGGCCTGCTTGCCGGCCTCGAGGTGGCGGCGGATTTCCTCGGCCTGCAGCTCGTGGCGGCTGCAGCGCACCACGCCGCCGCCGTCCACGGGATCCTTGAGCTCGCACTCGTCGCCCAGGCTCAGGCCGCCGGGCAGCGGTTCGCCGGCCAGCCAGCCGGTCATCAGCGCGCGCACCGAGGTCTCGGCGTTGAGAGGCAGGGCCGGGAAGCTGCCCAGGGCGTGGCGCAGCTCGGACACGAGGTTCTCGGCGGTCTTGCGCGAGCTGGTGTCCACGGCGATGAAGCCGTGCTCGAGGTCGAGCGTGGCGCTGCAGCGCACCGGGCGCACGAAGGCGCGCGGCAGCAGCTCCATCACCACGTCTTCCTTCAGGCGCTTGCGGGCGCGGCCGCCCAGGCGCCGGCCTTCCTTCTCCTCGATCTCGGCCAGCTTGCGGCCCAGCTGGTCGTTGACCACGGCCGAGGGCAGCAGGCGGTCCTCGCCGCCGAGCGTGACCCAGATGGCGTCGCCGATGCGGTGGCTCATCAGCTGGGCGTCGCGGCCCATCGGCGGGATGAAGCCGCGCGACATCAGCTCGCTGGGGCCCACCGGCTTGAGCCGGCACTCCTCCAGGCGGGCGTCGAGGTCATCGAGGGTCTTGCCAAGGGACGTCGGGAAGCGGAAGAACGTGAGGTTGCGAAAGAACATCAAAACTCCGGGAGGGGGGAAGCCTCGTCGCCGGCCAGCCAGGCATGCGCATCGGGCAGCGGCGCATCGCCGAGGCGGCCGAGCGAGAGGAAATCGAACAGTTTGGTGTCGGCCAGCTGCGAGGGGCGCACGTCGGCCAGGGCTCGGGCGATGGTGTCGACGCGGCCGGGGAACTCGCGGTCCCAGGCGGCCAGCATGCGGCCGACCTGCTTGCGCTGCAGGTTTTCCTGCGAGCCGCAGAGCGTGCAGGGGATGATCGGGAACTGTTTCCAGTCGGCGTAGGCGACGAGGTCCGCCTCGCGGCAGGTGGCCAGCGGGCGGATCACCACGTGCTCGCCGTCGTCGCTGCGCAGCTTGGGCGGCATGGACGCCAGCTTGGCGTGGAAGAACAGGTTCATGAAGAACGTGGCCACCAGGTCGTCGCGGTGGTGGCCCAGCGCGATCTTGGTGAAGCCCTGTTCCCTGGCGTGCGTGTAGAGCGCGCCGCGGCGCATGCGCGAGCACAGCGAGCACAGGGTCTTGCCCTCGGGCACCACGCGCTTGACCACCGAATAGGTGTCCTGCTCGAGGATGGTGAAGGGCACGCCGATCGAGCGCAGGTATTCGGGCAGCACGTGTTCGGGGAAGCCGGGCTGCTTCTGGTCGAGGTTCACCGCCACCAGCTCGAAGCGCACCGGCGCCTTCTTCTGCAGCTGCAGCAGGATGTCGAGCATCGTGTAGCTGTCCTTGCCGCCGGACAGGCAGACCATCACCTTGTCGCCGTCCTCGATCATTCCGTAGTCGGCGATGGCCTGGCCCACCTGGCGGCGCAGGCGCTTGGCCAGCTTGGCGCGCTCGTGCGCCTGCTTGCGCGGGTCGGCGGGCGCGGCGGGTCGGATCGGCAGCGGGTCGTTGAGGACGAGGGTCATGGGCGTTGCCGGAAGCAGATGCGGCATTTTACGCCTTGGGAGTAAGCTGGTGGGGAACCGGGAGCACGCATGGCCACCGAAGACCCTTCCCGCATCGCCGCGCAGCTGGTCGAGCTGCGGGTCGAGCACCGCGACCTGGACCAGGCCATCAGCCGCCTGTCTCAGGACCGCGAGGCCGACGAGCTCACGCTCAAGCGCCTGAAGAAGCGCAAGCTGCGCATCAAGGACATGATCACCGCGCTCGAGAGCCGGCTCATCCCCGACCTCGACGCCTGAACCGCCGGCTCAGGCCGGCCGTTCGCCCGCGCCGGCCTTGGCCACCTTGCTCACCGCCTCGGGCGAGAGCTTGGCGATGGTGTGGCGCAGGTCGCGGCCCAGCACCACCTTGGCGTCCTTCTCCCAGGCCATCAGCGGCTCGTCGAAGTCGAGCTTGCCGTTTTCGGCGATCCAGACCAGCTTCATCTCGCGCAGCTTCTGGATGAAGCCGCGGAAGAGCGTCTTGTCGAAGAACTCCGGCGCCGCCGGCGCATAGAGCAGGCTCAGGCGCTGGGCGGTGAGCTGGCAGAGCGTCTCGAGCTCGCCCGAGCTGAGCGTGCGCGGGCCGTTCTTGACCAGGGTGGTGATGGCGATGAAGTAGCGCTCGAAGGCCTGCTGCAGGCTGTGCGAGATGGCGCGCAGGCGGAAGACCTCGTCGGTCTGGCCCGGGCCGCGCGAGATGTAGCCGCCGTCGTCCTCGCTGGCCACCGAGAGCAGGCCCTCGGCCACGAACAGGTCGATGGTGGCGCCGAGGCGCTCGGCGAAGCCGTCGGCGTCCCAGGGCAGGAACAGCTCCTCCTGCACGAACGGGTAGATCGTGCGGCCCAGGCGCAGCAGGCCGGCGCGGCTCATGCGGCGGTTGTTCTGGAAGCACAGCGCCACCCAGGCCGCGGCCGCGAACAGGTGCAGCACGTTGTTGCGGAAGTAGCTCTGCAGCACCGCCGTCTCGCCCTCGACGCTGAGCACGGCGCCGAGCGGATGGTCGGTGCGGGTGAGCACGCCGATCTTCTCGCCGTAGGCGACGATCTCGGCCGGCTCGAGCTCGGTGACGGTGACGCGGTCGGAGTAGGGCAGCGCCGCCAGCAGCTTCTTGTACAGCGCCAGCTGGGCCAGCAGGTCGGCCTCCGACATCGCGTGCTTGGGCGTGGCCAGCAGGGCCAGGGCCAGCAGGTTCACCGGGTTCACGTCGGCGGCGCGGTTGATGTTGACCTGGATGCGGTTGGCGATGTCCTCGACCGCGTCGTTGAGCCAGGCCGGCTTTTCATCCGGTTCGGCGGCGTTGCGCTCGCGCCAGTCCGGCGCGTGGTGCTCGAGCACCTTGTCCAGGAAGATCGGCTCGCCGAAGTTCACCGCCACCTTGCCGTAGTGCTGGCGCAGGATGCCGGCCGCGGCCTTGAGCAGGGCCCAGATGGTTTCCTTTTCCTTGGGCTGGCCGGTGAGCTCGTCGAGGTAGCTCTTGCCCTCGATCAGCTTCTCGTAGCCGATGTACACCGGCTGGAACACCACTGGCCGGCGCGGCGCGCGCAGGAAGGCCTTGAGCGTCATCACGATCATGCCGCCCTTGGGCGGCAGCAGGCGGCCGGTGCGCGAGCGGCCGCCCTCGATGAAGTACTCGAGCGAGAAGCCCTCGCCCACCAGCTGGGCCACGTATTCGCCCAGCACCGCGGCGTAGAGCGCGTTGCCCTTGATCGAGCGGCGGATGAAGAAGGCGCCGCCGCGGCGCAGGATCGGGCCGATGACCGGCATGTTGAGGTTCACGCCCGCCACGATGTGCGGCGGCACGATGCCGCGGCTGTAGAGCAGGTAGCTCAGCAGCAGGTAGTCCATGTGGCTGCGGTGGCAGGGCACGTAGATCACCTCGTGCCCGGGCGCGACCTGCTTGAGCGTGTCGATGTGGTGGACGTTGAGGCCGTCGTAGATGCGGTTCCAGAAGCCGGTGAGCGCGAACGAGGCCGAGCGCACCACCGGGTTGGAATAGTCGGCGGCGATCTCCCAGGCGAAGCCGTGCGCCTTCTTCCAGGCGTCGAGGTACTCGGTGCCGTCGCGGCGGGCCTGGTCGGTGATGGCCTTGCGCACCGGCTCGGCGTCGAGCACGCGGTCGACCAGCAGGCGGCGCGTGGACAGGTCGGGGCCGATGACGGCGGTGCGGATGCGCCGGAAGTGCGCGCGCAGCACCCGGCTGACCTTGCGCACCTGGCGCTCGTGCGGGATGTCCTCGCCGAGGATCTCCCACACGCGCACGCTGGGCGAGAACTGCACCACCGTGTCGCGGCCGTTGAGCAGGATGGCCAGCAGGCGGCGGAAGCGGCCCACCAGCGCCCAGTTCTCCGAGAAAAGCACCGAGAACCAGCCGGACTGCCGGGCCGGCGCGCGGCCGACGAAGATCGACACCGGCACCAGCTGCACGTCCTGGTCCGGATACAGGCGGTGCGCCATCAGCAGGCGCGAGAGCGCGTCGGAGTGGCTGCGGTTGCGCGGCCGGCCGAACAGCCCGGCGCGGCGGCGGCTGAGCGCCACGTAGGCGCGCTTGCGGCCCAGCGGGTCGCCCGGCAGCGCCGCCAGCGGCGAGGGCAGGCCGGCTTCGCGGCAGGCACGGTCGAGGATGAGCGTGTTCGACAGCCCGTAGTTCTCGATCACGTAGCAGACCGGCCGGTCGAGCGCGAACGGCGGCACCACCGGCTCGCGCTTGATCTGGATCCAGGGCCTGAGCAGCGCCTCCATCATCCGCGCCCACAGCGGCGGGCGCGTGGTGGCGGGACGGAAGGCGGGCGCCGGCGGCGGCGTGGGCGTGGCGTCCATCGGCGGGCGGCTCAGTTGGCGGCGGCGTCCGCGGCCGGGGCGGCCGGCGTCACGGCGGTGGCGTTGGCGGCCTCGGCCAGCTCGGCTTCGGCCTGGGCGATGGCGTCGGCGTCGTACCAGCCCTCGCCGACCCGCTGCAGGCGGGCTTCGAAGGCCACGTCGCGGCCCAGCAGCGGGTAGGTGACCCGCACCGTGGCCTGGTCGCCTTGGGTGGAAAGCAGCTCGGCGCGCACGCCGTCGAGCGAAGCGTCGAGGTCCAGGCCATAGGCCTTGGACGCCTGCTTGAGGCCGGCCAGGGCGATGCCGCCCTTCTCCAGCGCCTCGGTATAGCCCAGGGCGCGGGCCTGCTCGAGGGTGGGCAGGTCGAGTTCGTGGGCGGTGGCGCTGAGCGCGGCGATGGCCTGGCGGGCGCGGGCGCGGTCGGTGATCAGGGCCGGCTGGGCCCAGTCGAGCAGGGCGTTGGCGACGGCGCGGCCGTGGGACTTCTGGGCGGCGGCCAGTTCGGTGTTGGCCTCGATGGCGGCGCTCAGGAAGATCGAGGCGGTGGCCTGCATCAGCGGCCACTGGCCGGCGACCTCGGCTTCGAACTGGGCCAGCTTGGGCTCGAGGTCGCGCATCAGGGCGGCTTCGGCGTCCGGCGCGGTGAGGCGGGCCATGAGTTCGGCGTATTCGCGGGCGTCCTCGGGGTCGGCGGGCTCGGCGGCGGCGACGCGCTGCTCCCACAGGGCCTCGCTGCGGGCCTGCAGCTCGGGCGGGAGGCTCAGCTTCGACCAGCGCACCAGGTCGTTGTCGCGCAGGGCCTGGGCCTGGGCCTGCACCGCGGCGACCGGGTCGCCGGGCACGGTGGACAGGTCGGCGTCCGGCTCGCGGCGACAGCCGGCCAGGACGAGCGCGGTCAGCAGCAGGGCGGCCAGGGCCCGGAAGGCGGGTTTGCGGATCATGCGGTGTCGGGACCGGGGATGCGGGCGATGAATCTAGCAGATCGGAGCTTTACGGCCCGTTTGCCGGGCCGGCCGGGCTCAGCCGGCCAGGGCCCGGGCGATCTGGGCCTGGATCTGCTCGGCCGCCGCCACCGGGTCGGCGGCCTGGCGGATGGGGCGGCCCACCACGATGTAGTCGGCGCCGTTGGCAAAGGCCTGGGGCACGTCCACGGTGCGCTTCTGGTCGTCGCCGGCGGGGCCGGCCGGGCGGATGCCGGGGCAGACCACCAGGAAGCCGGGGCCGGTGGCCTGGCGGATCAGGCCGGCTTCCTGGCCGGAGGCAATGACGCCGTCGCAGCCGGCCGCGCGGGCGGCCAGGGCGCGTTCAACCACCACCTCCGAAGGCTCACGATCGATGCCCAATTGGCGAAGATCGCTGCGGTCCATCGAAGTGAGCACCGTCACCGCCAGGATTCGAATGTCGCCCTTCTCCTGCGAAGCAGCCTCCATCATGCCGTGATGTTGGCCGTGGATGGTGCAAAACGAGACCGGGTAGCGGCGCAGGCCGCGGATGGTGGCGGCCACGGTGGCCGGCACGTCGTGGAACTTCAGGTCCACGAACACCTGCTTGCCGCGGGCGGCCAGGTCCTCGAGCACGCGGAAGTAGTCGCCGCTGGTGAGCAGCTCCATGCCGATCTTGTAGAACTGCACCGACTCGCCCAGGCGCCCGACCCAGGTGCGGGCTTCGGCGGCGGTGGGCACGTCGAGGGCGAAGATCAGGCGGTCGCGGGGCGCGCTCATGGGCTTACTCGGCGTAGTCGAGGGCGTCGTACTTCATGCGCCGGCGCTCGGCCTCGGGCAGGCTCCAGGCGTTGTTGAACAGGGCTGGCTCCCAGCTGCCGTAGGTCGGGTTGGGCAGCACCCACCAGCGCTCGCCGAACCAGCCCAGGTAGGGCTCGAGCGCGGCCATGCGGCCGGCGGGGTTGTTGGCCTCGATGGTGACCATGTCGCCGATCTGGTCGCCGAACTGCATCAGCACGCGGTGGGTGCGGCCGACCAGCTGGCGGCGGCAGCCCTTCTCGGTGCCGATCTGCTCGCAGCCCTCGACGAAGTGGCCCAGGCCCAGGAACCGGGTGTTGTCGTCCACCGGGAAGCCGGCCGCGCGCAGGTTGGCCAGGGTGGGCTCGTCCAGGTGCACGGCGCGGTTGGAGACGTAGAAGAGGGTGACGCCGCGGGCGGCGGCGGCACGGGCGAACTCGAGCGCGCCGGGGATGGGCTTGGCCTTCTCCTCGCGCACCCAGGCGTCCCAGGTCGTTTCTTCGTAGAAGCCACCGTCGCGCAGCAGGCGGGCCTGGTAGGGCGAGTTGTCGAGCACGGTTTCGTCGATGTCGAAAATCACCGCCGGCGGCAGGCCGTCGGGCGGATTGGCGCGCTCGGAGGGAACCAGCGCGTCCCAGTCCGGGGTCTTGATGGCGCGGTCGAGCTGGGCCAGTGCGGCGCGGTAGGTCTGGCCGGTGGCGAGGCGGTATTCCTCGGCGGCCTGCATCCAGGCCAGGGCATTGAGATTGTCGTGCGCGGCCGGGCTTTCGACGGCCGGGGCCGCGGCGGGCTGCGGCGCGGCCTCGGGCGCCACCCGCGGCGCAGGCGCGCTCTGGCAGCCGGCCAGGGCCAGCACCAGGGCGGAAACAAGAAGGGAACGTCGCATCTGCCAACCTCCAACAAGCCGGCCGCGCAGTTTAGGCCAAGAAACGGGGTCAGGTTCACTTATCGCGCCCGACAGTCGGTCGAGCCGCGTATCCCGCCCGCGATAAGTGAACCTGACCCCGTTTCTCAGTCGCCGAAGAGGGCGGCGATGGCGTCCATGTGGGCGCGGCCGCGCTGCTTCTTCTCGGCGGACTCGCGCTCGGGGTCGGCGCCGTCGCGCAGCAGGTCGGCGGCGGGCAGTTCGTCCAGGAAGCGGCTCGGCAGCAGGTGTTCGACCGCGCCCCAGCGTTTCACCTCGGCGCTGTGGCTCAGGTAGAGCCGCTCCTTGGCGCGGGTGATGCCCACGTACATCAGCCGGCGCTCCTCTTCGAGCCCGCCTTCTTCCAGCGCGGCCTCGTGCGGCAGGTTGCCGTCCTCGCAGCCGACCACGAACACCGTGCGGAACTCCAGGCCCTTGGCCGCGTGCAGGCTCATCAGCCGCACCGCGTTGCCGGGCTCGCCGCGGTCGGCGTTCGACAGCAGCGCCAGCTGCGCGGCCAGTTCGCCCGGGCCGCCGCCGCGCGCGCCCTCGAACCACGAGGCCAGCTCTTCGAGGTTGGCCTTGCGGCGCAGGAAGCCGGCCTCGTCCTTGCACTGGCTGCGGATCATGCCCAGCAGGCCGCTGCGCTCGGCCAGCACCGGCACCAGCTCGGCCGGCGTCAGCCGGCGGGCGTCGTCGCGCAGCGAATCGACGATGCGCGAAAACTCGTCCAGGCCCGCCGCCGCGCGCGGCGTGAGCTGCTTGAGGAAGCCGACCTGCCCGGCCGCCCGCGACATCGGCATGCCCGCCGTCTGCGCCATCTGCGCCAGTTTCTCGAGCGTGGTGGCGCCGACTTCGCGCTTGGGCGCGGCGATCGCGCGCAGGAAGGCGGTGTCGTCGTCGGGGTTGGCCAGTACGCGCAGCCAGCTCAGCAGGTCCTTGACCTCGGCGCGGTCGAGGAAGGCCGTGCCGCCGGTCAGGTGGTAGGGGATGCGCAGCAGCTGCAGCGCCTTCTCCAGCGGCCGCGACTGGTGGTTGCCGCGGAAGAGGATGGCGAACTCGCCCCAGGGGATTTCCTTGGCCTGGTGCAGGTAGTGGATCTCGGCCGCGACGCGCTCGGCCTCGTGCTCGTTGTTGCGGCTTTGCCACACGCGCACCGGCTCGCCGTCGCCGTGCTGGCTCCAGAGCTGCTTGAGGTGCTTGTGCGGGTTCTTCTCGATCAGGGTGTTGGCGCAGCGCAGGATGCGGCCGCTGCAGCGGTAGTTCTGCTCGAGCTTGATCACCTTCAGCGCCGGATAGTCCTGCGCCAGCAGCTCGAGGTTCTCGGGCTGGGCGCCGCGCCAGGCGTAGATGCTCTGGTCGTCGTCGCCCACGCAGGTCATCTGGCCCTTGGGGCCGGCGAGCTGCTTGAGCAGGCGGTACTGGGCGCCGTTGGTGTCCTGGCACTCGTCCACCAGCAGGTAGCGCAGGCGTTCGCGCCAGCCGGCGGCGAGCTCGGGGTCGGCCTCGAGCAGCTGCAGCGGCAGGCGGATCAGGTCGTCGAAATCGACGGCGTTGAAGGCCTGCAGGCGGGCCTGGTAGCGCGCGTACAGGCTGGCGGCCTCGCTTTCGCGGGCGCTGCGGGCGGCGGCGCCGGCCTGCTCGGGCGTCAGGCCGTTGTTCTTGGCGGCGCTGACCAGGTTCTGCAGCGCGTACAGGGCGTCGTTCTTCAGGCCCGGCGTGGCCAGGTCCTTGATGATGGCCATCTGGTCGTCGGCGTCGAAGATCGAAAAGCCCCGGCGCAGCCCGGCCCGGTCGTGCTCGATCTGCAGGAAGCGCAGGCCCAGCGAGTGGAAGGTGGTGACCGTCAGGCCCTCGGCGGCGTCGCCCTTGATGCGTCGGGCCACGCGTTCGCGCATCTCCTTCGCCGCCTTGTTGGTGAAGGTGATGGCGGCGATGTGCCGGGCCTCGCGGCGGCCGGTGGCCACCAGGTGGGCGATTTTCTCGGTGATCACCCGGGTCTTGCCGCTGCCCGCGCCGGCGAGCACGAGCAGGGGGCCGTCGAGGTATTCGACGGCGGCTTTCTGTTGGGGGTTCAAACCGTGCATAGGGGCGGGATTGTACAATCGCGCCCATGCTGGAGATCACGCCCACCCTGTCCATTCCCGACGGCGAGCTCGTCGAGCGCTTCGTGCGCTCGGGCGGGCCGGGCGGGCAGAACGTGAACAAGGTCTCCACCGCGGTCGAGCTGCGTTTCGACATCGCCAACTCGCCTTCGCTGCCGGCCGAGGTGAAGGCGCGGCTGCTGGCGCGGCGCGACCGCCGCATCACCGCCGAGGGCGTGCTGGTGCTCAGCGCGCAGCGCTTCCGCACCCAGGACCGCAACCGCGAGGATGCGCGCGCGCGCCTGGCGGCGCTGGTCGCCGCGGCCACCGTGGCGCCGAAGAAGCGCGTGGCCACCCGGCCCACCCGTGGCTCCACCGAGCGCCGCCTGGGCGCCAAGCGCGAGCGCGCCTCGGTCAAGCGCCAGCGCAGCGCGGCGGCCTGGGACCGCGAATGACGCCGGTCGTCCCCGAGCTGCCGGCGTCGGCGCCGCGCGTGGGTTCGCGCGCCGGCCGCTGGCTGGGCCGCACCCTGCTGCGCCTGGGCGGCTGGCGCGTGGTGGGCCGGTTCCCGGACCTGCGCAAGATGGTGATCATCGTCGCGCCGCATTCCTCGGGCTGGGACGCGTACTGGGGCCTGGCCGCGAAGCTGGCCATGGGCCTGGACATCGCCTTCATGGCCAAGGCCGAGCTCTTCCGCGGCCCGCTGGGCTGGTTGCTGCGCTGGTTCGGCGGCATCGCGGTCGACCGCAGCTCGCCCGCCGGCGTGGTCGAGCAGTCGGCGGCGCGGGTGCGCGAGAGCGACAACATCTGGTTCCTGCTCGCGCCCGAAGGCACGCGCAGGCGCGTCGAGCGCTGGAAGCCGGGCTTCTGGAAGATCGCGCGCCTCGCGGACGTGCCGGTGTTCTGCGCGGCCTTCCATTACCCGGAAAAAAAGATCGTGCTCGACCAGCTGGTGCAGACCACCGACGACTACGAGGCCGACATGGCGCGCATCCGCGCGCTCTACCGCCCGCACGTCGGCAAGAACCGCGACACGCTCTGATTGTGGGAGGGCGATAGACTGTAGCGATGGAATTGCTCAATGCGCTGTACGAGCAGCTCGCCGCAAGGCCCTGGCTGCTCAGCCTCCTCGCCGTCGTCGCCCTGTTGCTGCTGGCCTGGCTGGCCGACCAGCTGACCCGCCGCCTGTTGCTGCGATTGCTGGTGCGGCTGGTGCAGGCCTCGCCGGTGAAGTGGGACGACGCCATCCTCGGCCGCGGCGTGATCAAGCGGCTCTCGCGCGCCGTGCCGGCAGTGGTGGTCTACCTCGGCGCCCCGCTGCTGCCCGACCTTCCCGAGGGCCTGCTGACCGTGGTGCGCAACGTCGCCGCCGCGTACGTGGTGGTGACGGTGGCGCAGGCCGCCTCGGCCCTGCTTTCGAGCCTGCAGGACATCTACGAGGGGCGCGACCCGGTGCGTGCCCGCAACCGGCCGATCAAGGGCTACCTGCAGGTGGCCAAGATCGTGCTGTTCGTGCTGGCGGCGGTGCTGGTGATGGCGGTGCTGGTCGAGCGTTCGCCGCTGCTGCTGCTCTCGGGCTTCGGCGCCATGACCGCGGTGCTGATGCTGGTGTTCAAGGACACCATCCTGTCGCTGGTGGCCAGCGTGCAGATCCAGTCCAACGACATGGTGCGCGTGGGCGACTGGATCGAGATGCCCAAGTACGGCGCCGACGGCGACGTGATCGACGTGGCCCTGCACACGGTGAAGGTGCAGAACTGGGACAGGACCATCACCACCATCCCCACGCACGCCTTGATCGCCGACAGCTTCCGGAACTGGCGCGGCATGAGCGAGTCGGGCGGACGGCGCATCAAGCGGGCGCTGCCCATCGACCAGGGCACGGTGCGCTACCTGACGAACGAGGAACGCGAGGGCCTGTCGCGCTTCGTGCTGCTGCAGCCCTACCTGGAGAAGAAAGCGGCGGAGCTGGCGGCGTGGAACGCCACCCAGGAAGGCCGCGCGCCGGTGAACCTGCGCCGGCTGACCAACCTGGGCACCTTCCGCGCCTATGCCCGCGCCTACCTGCAGGCGCACCCGGGCATCCACCAGGGCATGACCCTGCTGGTGCGGCAGCTGCCGCCGGGGCCCGCGGGCCTGCCGATCGAGGTGTACTGCTTCACCGCCACGACCGCCTGGGCGGAGTACGAAGACATCCAGTCGGACATCTTCGACCACCTGCTGGCGATCCTTCCCGAGTTCGGCCTGCGTGCCTACCAGCAGCCCTCGGGCGCCGATGTCGCCGGCCTGTGGGAGGGCCTTCAGGCCCGACCGGCCAGTCGGGCCTGAAGGCCCTCCCGCAGAACGGGCTCAGCGTTCGGAGTGGCCGGACTCGAAGTAGTCGCGGCGCTGGAACAGGCCGGGGCGCACGAGGTCGACGAAGGCGCGGGCCTGCGGGCTGAGGTACTTGCCCTTGCGCATCACCACGCCGTAGCTGCGCGGCGGGAAGTATTCGGCCAGGCTGCGCGCCACCAGGCGCTGCTTGTCGGCGTCGGTCAGGCAGATGGCCGTGACGATGCTGATGCCCTGGCCCATGGCCACGTACTGCTTGATCACCTCCCAGCCGCCCACCTCCAGCGCCACGGTGTAGGGCACGCGGCGCTGCTGGAACACCAGGTCCACCAGGCGGTAGGTGGTCAGGCGCCGCGGCGGCAGGATCAGGCCGTAGGGCGAGAGGTCCTCGAGCCGCAGGTTGGGTTTGTCGGCCAGCGGGTGCCCGGGCGGGCAGATCAGCATCGGGTCGAAGGAGTAGACCGGCTCGTAGGCCAGGTCGTTGGGCACGTCGAGCATCGAGCCCACGGCCAGGTCCACCCCGTCCGAGCGCAGCAGGCCCAGGCCGTCCTGGCCGGTGACGTTGTGCAGCACCAGCTGCACCTCCGGGTGGGCGGCCCGGAAGGCCTGCACCAGGGTCGGCAGTAGGTAGAGGATGGTCGAACTGCCGGCCGCCACGTGCAGCTCGCCGGCCTGCAGGCCCTTGATGCGGCTGCGGAATTCACCCTCGAGGCCATCCAGGCCCTCGACCAGGGGCCGGGCCAGGTCGTAGAGCACCTGGCCCTCGCGGGTGAGGCTGAAGCGCCGGCCGATGCGCTCGAACAGGGCCACCCCCAGCTCCCGCTCCAGGGCCTGCAGCTGCAGGGTCACGGCCGGCTGGCTGAGGTAGAGCGCCTCGGCCGCCCGGGTCACCGAGCCCAGCCGGGCCACCTGGCAAAAGGCCCGGACGGGCTTGAGGCGGTCGCCCTTGTAATAAAAACGCGGGCTGGTCTCGGCCATAAGTGGCTGTTCCGGCTTTGATATAAGCCCAGCTTATACCAAGTATCAAAACATTTGCTTTGGCAAAGGCCGCCCCGGAGCCTAGCGTCGAACCCGGACCCGAACTCCGGAGCACGACGATGGCAGGCGACGCGGCACGACTCCTTCTCCCGGTGGAACTCACCGGCCCCCGGCTGCCCGGCCAGGAAGACCTGCTCGGCCCGGCCGCCCTGGACTTCCTGTGCGAGCTGCACCGCCAGTTCGAGGGCGAGCGCCAGGCCCGCCTGGCCGCCCGCCGCGCCCGCCAGGCCCGCTTCGACGCCGGCGAGCTGCCCGACTTCCGCGCCGACACCCTCGCCATCCGCGAGGGCGACTGGACCGTGGCCCCGGCCCCGGCCGCGCTGCACGACCGCCGGGTGGAGATCACCGGGCCGGTGGACCCGAAGATGGTCATCAACGCCCTGAACTCCGGCGCCAGCTGCTACATGGCCGACTTCGAGGATTCGACCAGCCCGACCTGGGAGAACCTGCTCACCGGCCAGCGCGCCCTGCGCAAGGCCGTGGCCGGCACCCTCGACTGGATGGCGCCCGACGGCAGCAAGCACTACGTGCTCGACCCGAAGGCCACCACCACCCTGATCGTCCGCCCGCGCGGCTGGCACCTGGACGAAAAGCACCTGCTCATCGACGGCCAGCGCATGTCGGCCAGCCTGTTCGACCTGGGCCTGTTCGCCTTCCACAACGCCGCCGCCCTGCAGGCGCGCGAGCGCGGCCCCTACTTCTACCTGCCCAAGCTCGAGTGCATGGAAGAGGCCGCGCTCTGGGATCAGGTGCTGGCCTTCGCCGAGCAGCGCCTGCGCCTGCCGGAAAACAGCATGAAGGTGACGGTGCTGATCGAGACCCTGCCGGCCGCCTTCGAGATGCACGAGATCCTGCACGCGCTGCGCGGCCGCATCGTCGGCCTGAACTGCGGCCGCTGGGACTACATCTTCAGCTACCTCAAGACCTTCCGCCGGCACCGCGACCGCGTGCTGCCCGAGCGCGGCCAGGTCGGCATGACCCAGCCCTTCCTCAAGGCCTATTCCGAACTGCTGGTGCAGACCTGCCACCGCCGCGGCGCCCACGCCATGGGCGGCATGGCGGCGCAGATCCCGATCGCCGGCGACCCCATCGCCAACGAGGAGGCGCTGGCCCGCGTGCGCGCCGACAAGGAGCGCGAGGCCCGCGCCGGCCACGACGGCACCTGGGTGGCGCACCCGGCCCTGATCCCGGTGGCGCGCGCCGTGTTCGACCAGCACATGCCCGGCCCCCACCAGCATGCCGTGCGCCGCGAGGAGGTTTGCGTCGACCGCGACCAGCTCATCCGCCCGTCCATCGGCACCATCACCCGCAAGGGCTTCGACAACAACGTCGAGGTCTGCGTGCGCTACCTCGCCGCCTGGCTCGACGGCCAGGGCTGCGTGCCCATCCACTGGCTGATGGAGGACGCGGCCACGGCCGAGATCGCCCGCGCCCAGCTCTGGCAGTGGCTGCACCGCGGCGACCTGCACCTCGACGACGGCACGCCGGTGGATTTTTCGCTGTTCGACCGCGCCCTGCTCGCGCTGCCCTCGAAGCTGGCCGACCGCATGCGCCTGCCGGGCGGCTCGCGCATCAACGACGCGATCGCGCTGCTCGACAGGCTAACCCATGCCGACGAGCTGGCCGAGTTCCTGACGCTGCCCGCCTACGAACGCCTGCCCTGAACCCCAACCTCTCCCCACGAAAGGAACCGCGCCATGACCAGCCAACTCCCCACCGTCGACGAACTCAAGCAGCAGTGGGCCACCGACCCGCGCTGGGCCGGCATCCAGCGCGGCTACGGCGCCGAGGAGGTGGTGCGCCTGCGCGGCACCGTCGCCATCGAGCACTCGCTGGCGCGCCTGGGCGCCGAAAAGCTCTGGAGGTCTCTCAACGCCGAGCCCTTCGTCAACGCGCTCGGCGCGCTCACCGGCAACCAGGCCATGCAGCAGGTCAAGGCCGGCCTGAAGGCCATCTACCTCAGCGGCTGGCAGGTGGCGGCCGACGCCAACCTGGCGGGCGAGATGTACCCCGACCAGTCGCTCTACCCGGCCAACTCCGTGCCGCAGGTGGTCAAGCGCATCAACAACGCGCTGCTGCGCGCCGACCAGCTGCACCACGCCGAGGGCAACGACGGCATCGACTTCCTGCAGCCGATCGTCGCCGACGCCGAGGCCGGCTTCGGCGGCGTGCTCAACGCCTTCGAGCTGATGAAGGCGATGATCGAGGCCGGCGCCGCCGGCGTGCACTTCGAGGACCAGCTGGCCAGCGTCAAGAAGTGCGGCCACATGGGCGGCAAGGTGCTCGTGCCGACCCAGGAAGCCGTGCAGAAGCTCGTCGCCGCCCGCCTGGCCGCCGACGTGATGAACGTGCCGACCCTGCTGGTCGCGCGCACCGACGCCGAGGCCGCCGACCTGCTGACGAGCGACATCGACCCCAACGACCAGCCCTTCTGCACCGGCGAGCGCACCGTCGAGGGTTTCTACAAGACCCGTCCGGGCGCCGAGCAGGCCATCAGCCGCGGCCTGGCCTACGCGCCCTACGCCGACCTGGTGTGGTGCGAGACCGGCAAGCCCGACCTGGCCTTCGCCAGGCGCTTCGCCGAGGCCATCCATGCCAGGTACCCGGGCAAGCTGCTGGCCTACAACTGCTCGCCGAGCTTCAACTGGAAGAAGAACCTCGACGACGCGACGATCGCGAAGTTCCAGCGCGAACTGGGCGCGATGGGCTACAAGTTCCAGTTCATCACCCTGGCCGGCTTCCACAGCCTCAACTACGGCATGTTCGAGCTGGCCCACGGCTACGCCCGACGCCAGATGAGCGCCTTCGTCGAGCTGCAGGAGAAGGAGTTCGCCGCGGCCGGGATGGGCTTCACGGCGGTCAAGCACCAGCGCGAGGTCGGCACCGGCTACTTCGATTCGGTCACCCAGGCCATCCAGGGCGGGCAGAGCTCGACCACGGCGCTCAAGGGCTCGACCGAGGAAGAACAGTTCCACGGGGAGCGTCCGGCGCACGCCGCCTGAACGCGGTCCCGGCCCCGGGTCGCCCCGGGGCCGGGACAATTTGACCCAATCCACTATTCACTGGCGCCGCCTTGGGTACACTCGGCCTTCTATAGGGCTGGAATCCATCGTGGCGCCAACCAAGTTCCAGGGTCCCGTCGTGCCTCCGCAAGAGGGCGACGCAGGGCCCCAATTGCCGTCCCAACTGGCCCCGGAGGAATTCCGGGTGCTGGCGTCCGCGGGCGTCAGCCGCGCGGTGTTGCCCGGCGAGGAGCTGTTCCGGCGTGGCGATGCGGCCCAGAGCATGTACCTGATCGACACCGGCGAAGTGCGCCTTTGCTTCGACGAAGGCCTGGCCGACAAACAGCTCGGCCCGGGCCAGTACTTCGGCGAACTGGCCGTCTTCATCGGCCGCCACCAGCGTTTTGCCCGCGCCGTGGCCGAAACGCCGGGCGTGCTCTACGAAGTCACCCAGGAAGCCTTCCAGGCCCTGCTTGATCGCGAACCGGCGCTCGTCGCCCGCTTCATGCAGCGCAGCTTCGCCTATCTCGTGGCCGGCGAGCACCAGCTCGTGCAGAGCCTGCGCCGCCGCAACGAAGACCTGCTGCAGACGCTCGACACCCTGCGCCAGACCCGCAGCGAGCTCACCGTCGCCCAGCAGCTGGTGCGCAGCGACGACCTGACCGGCCTGGCCAACCGCCGCGGCCTTTACCGCTACCTCGACGAACTCGGCCGCCAGCCGCTGGGCGGCCTGCGCCTGGCCCTGCTGCTGGTGGACGTGGACCACTTCAAGGCCATCAACGACCGCAGCGGCCACCTGGCCGGCGACGCCGCCCTGCGCGCGGTGGCCGAGGAAGTGCGCCGCCTGGCCGGCCCGCTCGAGCTGCCCTGCCGCCTGGGCGGCGACGAATTCGCGCTGGTGCTGCGCGTGGCCGACGAGGGCGAACTGGCCAACCGCGCCCTGGGCCTGCTTTCCGCCGTGCGCAGCCTGCGCCTGCCCAGCCTGCGCGAGCACCGGCTGAGCGTGAGCATCGGCGGTGCTTTCTGCGCCGACCCCGGCGGCTGGGCCGCCTGGTACAGCGAGGCCGACCGCGCGCTCTACGCGGCCAAGCGCCACGGCGGCGACGCCTGGCGCCTTGACGAATAATTCACTGTCCGGCCCCCGCGGACCCGTGCGTTCACCCGGATAGGAAGGCCCACCGGTCCGCTCGATGGAGAGTTTCGACACACGCACGCCCAGTCGTCCCGACGCGCCGGCCGTAAGGCCGATGCTGCGGGCCGTGCTCGTGTGCGACATCGTCGACTCCACCGCCCTGGTCGAGCAGCTCGGCGACGCCCGCGCGGCCGTCTTCCTGCAGCGCCACGACCAGCTGTTGCTGCAGGCCATGAAGCTTTGCCACGGCCAGCTGGTGGACAAGGCCGACGGCGTGCTGGCGCTGTTCGAGCGGCCGATCCAGGCCCTGGACTTCGCGCTGCGCTACCAGCGCGGCCTGCACGAACTGGGCAATGCCGAGGGTTTCGCGCTCAAGGCCCGCACCGGCATCCACGTCGGCGACGTGATGACCTGGGCCAACCACCCGCGCGACGTCGCCGCCGGCGCCAAGCCCTTCGAGGTCGAGGGCCTGGCCAAGCCGGTGGCCGCGCGGCTGATGACCCTGGCCCTGCCGGGCCAGATATTGATGTCGGGCATGGCCCAGAACCTGGCCCAGCGCGCGGTGGGCGAGCTGGGCGAGCGCGCCGGCCGGCTGCGCTGGCTGATGCACGGCCGCTACCGCTTCAAGGGCGTGCCGGCGCCGATGCTGGTGCACGAAGTGGGCGAGCCCGGCATCGCGCCACTGCGTGCGCCCGATTCCGGCACCAAGGCCTGGCGCGAGGTGCCGCTGTGGCGGCGCCCGCCGATGCTGGCCGCCGAGGCCATGCTGCTGCTGGTGCTGGCCGGCGGCGTGCTCCTCACCACCTTCCGAAGCGAGCCGGCCATCGCCTTCGCCGAGCGCGACTGGGTGGTGGTGGCCGACCTGCAGAACCGCACCGGCGAGATCATGTTCGACGACTCGCTCGACCTCGCGCTGCGCGTGGGCCTGGAGCAGTCGCAGTACGTCAACCTCTACAGCGACCTGCAGGTGGACCGCGCCCTGCAGCGCATGCAGCGCGAAGGCCAGCCGCTTGACCGCCAGCTGGCCATCGAGCTGGCGCTGCGCGAAGGGGCGCGCGCCGTCATCCTGCCCACCATCGCCCAGGTCGGCGGCGTGATCCGGGTGAGCCTCGAAGTCATCGATCCCAAGACCGGCGTCACCGTCTACAGCGAAAGTGCCGATGGCCGCGGCGTGGAAAGCGTGCTGCCCTCGCTCGATTCCGCCCTGGCCGACGTGCGCGGGCGCCTGGGTGAAACCATGGCGGCGGTGTCGACCGACCGCGTGGCGCTGGAGAAGGCCACCACGCCCAACCTCGAGGCGCTGCGGGCGTTCTCGCTGGGACTGCGGGCACGAACCGACGGCCGCGCCCGCGACGCCGAGGCGCTCTACCGGGAGGCCGTGCGGCTCGACCCGGGGTTCTCCATGGCCTGGTTGCGCCTGGCCTTCATGCGTTTCGTCGAGGGTGACGAGGACGGCACGCGCAAGTACCTGGCCGAGGCGCAGGCGCATCGCGACCGCCTGACCCGCCGCGAACTGCTCTTCATGGAAGGCGCCGAAGCCACGCTCGACGACGCGCCGCGCGCGGTCGAGCGCCTGCGCCTGCTGGCCCAGCTCTATCCCGACGATTACCGCGCGCGCTACAACGTTGCCTACTTCGCCCACTTCGACCTGCTCGACAGCGCCCAGGCGCGCGAGGCCATGGCGGGCACCGACGTGCCGCAGAACGCCCAGCGCCCGTCGGCGGTTTACATGGCGGCCACGGCCGAACTGGCCCTGGGCGACGCGCCGGCCGCGATCGCCTTGTTCGAGAAGGCCGTGACGCTGGGCAGCCGCGGCCACCTGCGCGACTACATCGATGCCCACGCCGCACTGCGCCAGTACGACCTGGCGCGCCGCGTGGCCGCGCTGCAGACGCCCGTGGGGCTGCCGGCGCAGGACATCGAAAGCCGCCTGTTCGAGGCCAGCCTGCCGCTGGACCAGGGCGACTGGGCCGGGGCGCGGTCGGCCATGGCGCGGCTGCGCGCCGACGCCGCCGAAACCGGCGTGAACGAGAACGTGATTGGAGAGCTCGACATGATGGCCCTGTCGCTGCGCGTCTACGCGCCCGACGAGGCCTTCGCCGCGGACCTGCGCCGCTGGGCCGATGACCAGCGCACGCGCTTCGGCCAGGCCAACGCCATGCTCCAGCGCGAGTTCATCTTCCGCTTGCTGGCGGGCGCGTGGATGGCGGCGCATACCGGCGACCTGGCGCTGGCCGGCGAGCTGGTGGCGGCGGTGGGCGAGCATCCGCAGCTGCGCCGGTACCCGGCCACGGCCGGCATGGCGCGCATCGCGAAGGCGGAAATCGCCCTGGCCGAGGGGCGGCCGGCCGAGGCCATCGACCTGCTGGCCGACGACCACGCCAAGGGCCAGGGGCTCTACTTCGGCCGCTCGGTGCTGATGCGTGCGCTGGCCGCCGCGGGCGACCGCAAGCAGGCGGCCCAGGTGGCGGCGTGGCTGTCGAAGGAGCGCGCGCGGGCTTTCGGCGAGCCGACCAATGCCTTGGGATGGCAGCTGGCCAACGTGGCCGAAAGCACGCTGGCGCTGCATGCGCTGGCCCGGCTGGCCGAACCGGGTTCGGCGCAGGCCGTGCAGGCGGCACAGGCCTTCGAAAAGGCCTGGCCGAAGGGTGAGTCGCTGCCGGAAACCGTCCGGCGCGACGCCGGGCCCTGAGCGGGCGCAGGGTCCGCCCGGGCCGGCGGCTTACTCCGGCAGCTGGAAGCTGATCGGTTCGAACGGCGCGCGCGCGGCCAGCAGGCGCTGGCGCAGGGCGGCGCGCGATCGGCGGATGGCGTCCTTCGAGGCCAGGCGCGGGATCGGTGCGGTCGGCAGCGTGGCCGTGTCCGGGTCCTGGGTGCCCAGCGATTCGGTGGCGGTCTTCGGGTTGGCCATGAACGCGGTGCGGAAGGCGTCGTCTTCGGCGAGACGATCGAGCAGCGCGTCGACGGTGGCTTCGGAAAGCGGGTTGGACACGGGTGTTTCCCCTGGAGTGGCACCAATGGGTGCGGGGCGAGTCTAGCGGCTGGTCCGCGGGCTTGTCAGGGCTTGGGGCAGGCCCCAGGCTTGCCCGGCCGGACCACAGGGACCCCCGATGCAGCTCAGGCGATGCGCCCACCTGATGGTGGAACTGGAAAGCGAGCCGCGCTTTGATTTCAACGACCTGCTCGCCGGTGGCGACGGCCTGGACCGGCGCGCGGCCTGGCTGGCGCATGCGCCGCACCTGCCCGGGCCGGTGCCGGTGACGCTGGCGATGCTGGCGGTGCTCGAGGCGGTGGACGCGGAGGCCTGGCAGCCGCGCGCGGACCTCGAGGCGCGCTTCGGCGCGGAGAAGATCGCTGCGCTGGTGGACGCCGGATTGCTGCTGGACCCCTCGCCCACGCCCGCCGCCGCGGCCGACGCCGCCGCGCGCGACGTGGCCTGGTGGCCGCCGGCGCTGCTGGCGCAGTCGCGCGGGGCCTGGCGCGACGTGGACGTCGAACGCCGCGGCGAGGAGGGCCTGCGGCCCAGCGCCCGCGCCCTGGTCCAAGCCTTCGGCCCGGCGCCCACGCCGTCGCCGCGTCGCTGCGACGACCAGCCCCCGCTGCCGCTCGCGCCGGCGCGCCGGACCGAATTCGACGCCCTGCTGCAGGCGCGCCGCACCTGCCGCAACTTCGACCCGCAGGCCGCGCTCGATGCCGGGCGCTTCGCCACGATGATGCAGCGGGTCTGGGGCGCACTGGGCACGCACGAGCTCGCGCCCGGCGCCGTGGTGGTGAAGAAGACCAGCCCGGCGGGCGGCGGCCTGCATGCGGTGGAGGCTTACGTCCTGGTGCAGCGGGTCGAGGGGCTGGCGCCCGGCCTCTACCACTACCTGCCGATGGAGCACGCGCTCGAGCCGCTGCAGACGATGGCGGCGGGCGAGGCCGGCGGCTGGGCGCACCGTTTCGTGGCCGGCCAGGCCTGGTTCCGCGACGCGCCGGTGCTGGTGGTGATGGTGGCGCGCTTCGACCGCCTGTTCTGGAAGTACCGCCGCCATGCCAAGGCCTGGCGCGTGGTGCACCTGGACGTGGGCCACCTCTCGCAGACCATGTACCTCTCGGCCACCGAGCTGGGCCTGGGCGCCTTCGTCACCGCGGCCATCAACGACGACGAGATCGGCGGGCTGCTCGGCCTGCCGCTGCTGCGCGAGGGCGCGATCGCCCTGGTCGGCTTCGGCCCGCGCGCGGCCACGATGACCCACCGCGAACTCACCGACCTCGACCCCCTCCCGGCCAGAACACGGCCCCTGTAGGAGGGCCTTCAGGCCCGACCCGCCTCACCCCGCCGCACCGCGGTCGAGCAACCGATACCCGATTGCCTCCGCCACATGCCGCGTGGCGATCGCTTCGACGCCCTCGAGGTCCGCCAGCGTCCGCGCCACCCGCTGGATCCGGTGCAGCGCGCGCGCCGACAGTTGCAGCTGCTCGATGGCGCGCTCGAGCAGCTGGCGGTCATCGGGCGCGAGCGCGCAGTCGCGCTCGGTGCCGGCCTGGTCGAGCTGGGCGTTGGGCACGCCCGCGCGGGCCAGCTGGCGCTCGCGCGCGACCAGCACGCGGGCGCGCACGGTGGCGGTGGATTCGCCGCGCGGCGCGTCGGGGCGCAGCTCGGAGGGCGGCAACCGAGGCACCGCCAGCTGCAGGTCGATGCGGTCGAGCAGCGGGCCCGAGAGCTTGCCGCGGTAGCGCGCCACCGCCTCGGCGCTGCAGTTGCAGCGCCCGCTCGGGTCGCCAGCCCAGCCGCAGGGGCAGGGGTTCATGGCGGCCACCAATTGGAAGCGCGCAGGGAATTCGCTCTGGCGCGCGGCGCGCGAGATCACCACGCGGCCTGACTCCAGCGGCTGGCGCAGGGTGTCGAGCGCGTGCCGCGACCACTCGGCCAGCTCGTCGAGGAAGAGCACGCCGTGGTGCGCCAGCGAGATTTCGCCCGGGCGCGGGTTGCCGCCGCCGCCCACCAGCGCCACCGCGCTGGCCAGGTGGTGCGGGCTGCGGAAGGGGCGCTGGCGCCATCGCGCCAGGTCCAGCCCCTGGCCGCTGACGGAATGCAGGGCCGCTGTTTCCAGCGCCTCGGCCTCGCTGGGCTCGGGCAGCAGGCCGGGCAGGCGCGAGGCCAGCAGGGTCTTGCCGCAGCCGGGCGGGCCGATGAAGAGCAGGGCATGCGCGCCGGCCGCCGCCACCTCCAGTGCGCGCCGGCCGGCGGCCTGGCCGCGCACGTCGGCCAGGTCGGGATAACGCGTGGCCGCGGCTTCGATGTCGGCGGTTGCGGCAGGCAGCACGGACTCACCGCGCAGGTGTGAGCACACCTCCAGCAGCGTGCGCGCCGCGAACGCGCGCCCGCCCGCGGCCAGCGCCGCCTCGGCGGCGTTCGCCGCCGGCACCACCAGCGCCCGGCCTTCGCGTGCCGCCGCCAGCGCCGCCGGCAGCACGCCGTCGACGGGCTTGAGCTCGCCGGTGAGCGCCAGCTCGCCCAGCACTTCCACTTCGCCCAGCGCCGCCACCGGCAGCTGGCCGCTGGCCGCCAGCAGGCCCAGGGCGATGGCCAGGTCGTAGCGGCCGCCCTCCTTGGGCAGGTCGGCCGGCGCGAGGTTGACGGTGATGCGCCGCTGCGGGAACTCGAACTGCGCATTGCAGATGGCCGAGCGCACGCGCTCGCGGCTCTCGCGCACCGCCGTGGCCGGCAATCCCACGAGGGTGAAGTTCGGCAGGCCGCCACCCAGGTGCGCTTCCACGCGCACCGCCGGCGCGTGCACGCCCACCCGGGCGCGGCTGTGCGCCAGCGCCAGGTTCACGGATTGGAAAACGCGGCGCTTAGTGCGCGCTGGCGTCGGGCGAGCCGCCGCGGGCCTCGAGCTCGGCCAGGCGCTTCTCGAGCGTCTCGAGCTTCTCGCGCGTGCGCAGCAGCACCGCGCGCTGCACGTCGAACTCCTCGCGGGTGACCAGGTCGAGGCGATTGAGGCCGGCCTGCAGCGTGGACTTGAAGTTCTGCTCGAGGTCGGCGCGCGCGTCCTTCAGGCCCGGCGGCACCAGGTCGGAGAGCTTGCGGGCGAGGTCGTCGATGTTCTTGAGGTCGATCATGCGCGGGACTCCGGCGGGGGTGTGGCCACGATGCGCCGGCCGGGGCGCGGTGTCCGTAGGAAATCCCCTTCAGGGCCCACAAGAATTCCATGCGCGCGCCGAGCAATCAATCGCCGCGCGCCGGCCAGGGTTCAGGTGCTCTCCCCCGAGCGTCCCCTTCCCACGTCCCTGGAGGCCCTGCCCATGGTTCGCGCCTTGCCCTTGCTGTTTTCCGCCGCCGTCCTGCTGCCCGGCACCGTGCTGGCCAGCCCGGCGGCCCCGCCCGCGCCCGATTCGGGCGACACCGCCTGGATGCTCACCGCCACGGCCCTGGTGCTGTTCATGGTCATCCCCGGCCTGGCGCTGTTTTACGCCGGCATGGTGCGCTCGAAGAACATCCTCTCGGTGCTGATGCAGTGCTTCGCCATCACCGGGCTCATCTCCGTGGCCTGGGTGGCCTTCGGCTACAGCCTGGCCTTCGACACCACCGGCATGCAGGCCGGCACGGTGAACCTGGGCTCGTTCATCGGCACGCTCGACAACGCCTTCCTGCGAAACCTGGGCAAGGACAGCCTGGTGGGCGAGTTCCCGGAAAGCGTGTTCATCACCTTCCAGATGACCTTCGCCATCATCACCCCGGCCCTGATCGTCGGCGCCTTCGCCGAGCGCATGCGCTTCTCGGCGATGCTGGTCTTCATGCTTCTGTGGTTCACGGCGGTGTACGCGCCGGTGGCGCACATGGTCTGGGCCGGCGACGGCGCGCTGATGTGGGACTGGGGCGTGCTCGATTTCGCCGGTGGCACCGTGGTGCACATCAATGCCGGCGTGGCCGGCCTGGTGGCGGCGCTGGTGCTGGGCAAGCGCCGCGGCTACCCGGGCACGCCGATGCCGCCGCACAACCTGGGCTACACCCTCGTAGGCGCGGCCATGCTTTGGGTGGGCTGGTTCGGCTTCAACGCCGGCTCGGCGGTGGCGGCCGACGAAACCGCCGGCATGGCCATGCTGGTGACCCAGGTGGCCACGGCCGCCGCGGCGCTGGGCTGGATGGCCATCGAGTGGATCACCCACGGCAAGCCCAGCGCCCTGGGCATCGCCTCGGGCGTGGTGGCGGGCCTGGTGGCGATCACGCCGGCGGCCGGCACGGCCGGACCGGTGGGCGCGCTGGTGATCGGCTTCTCGGCCGGCGTCATCTGCTTCTTCTGCGCCACCACGCTCAAGCGCCGGCTGGGCTACGACGATTCGCTGGACGTGTTCGGCGTGCATGCGGTGGGCGGCATCGTCGGCGCCCTGCTCACGGGCGTGTTCGCGGCCCCGGCCCTGGGCGGTTTCGGCGAGGTGGCCGACATCCCGGCCCAGGTCTGGATCCAGGCCAAGGGCGTGGGCTTCACCATCGCCTACACTACGGTCGTCACCTACGTGCTCCTGAAGCTGGTCGGCCTGGTGCTGCCGCTGCGGGTGGACGAGGAGCAGGAAGCCGAGGGCCTGGACCTCGCCCTGCACAACGAACGCGGCTACAACCTGTGAACCTTCCGGAGACCCGACGATGAAAATGGTCATGGCCATCATCAAGCCCTTCAAGCTCGACGACGTGCGCGAGGCGCTCAGCGAGGCCGGCGTGTCCGGCGTGACGGTGACCGAGGTCAAGGGCTTCGGTCGGCAGAAGGGCCACACCGAGCTCTACCGCGGCGCGGAATACGTGGTCGACTTCCTGCCCAAGATCAAGCTCGAGGTGGCGGTCGGCGACGACCAGGCCGAGCGCGTGGTGGAGGCGATCCAGTCGGCCGCCAATACCGGCAAGGTGGGCGACGGCAAGATCTTCGTCTACGACCTCGACAAGGTCCTGCGCATCCGCACCGGCGAACTCGACGGGGATGCTTTGTAACAGCGGATTTTGAACGCGGATCAGAGCGAAAAAGGGCGGATCAAATCTGAGAAAGGCAATTGAAATGGGGCCGCGGCCAGTTCATGGCCGCGGCCCCATTTCATTTCTTCGGCTTTGCTCTTATCCGCTTCTGGATCAGATTTGATCCGCGTTCAAGACCGAACCTTCAATCCCCGAGGGCCTTGGCCATCATGGGCGGCATCGCCAGCGCGCCCTGGTGGATGTCGGCGGTGTAGTACTGGGTGTCGAAGGGCTTGGCGGCGGCGTCGGCCTTGCGGAAGGCGGTGAGGTCGCGGGCTTCCTTCGAGGCGATGGTGCAGCTCCACCAGCCGGTCGGGTAGCAGGGCTGCGGGAAGGGCAGGGTGCGGAAGCTCTTGAAGCCGGCGTCGGCCATGGCCTGGCGCATGTCCAGGATCAGGTTCATCAGCGCCAGCGGGCTTTCGCTCTGCTGCACCAGCAGGCCGCCCGGGCGCAGGGCCTTGAGGCAGTTCTCGTAGAAGGCGCGGTTGAACAGGCCCTCGGCCGGGCCGACCGGGTCGGTCGAGTCGACGATGATCACGTCGATCGATTCCGGCGCGGCATTGGCCATGTAGGCGATGCCGTCGTCGAACATCACC
Source organism: Arenimonas sp. SCN 70-307 (assembly GCF_001724815.1). Lineage (GTDB taxonomy): Bacteria > Pseudomonadota > Gammaproteobacteria > Xanthomonadales > Xanthomonadaceae > Arenimonas. The sequence continues at coordinate 64,971 of NZ_MEDO01000011.1, forward strand.
GTCGCGCGCGGGTCGTCGTTGGACTCGCACAGCTCCGGGAAGTACTTCTCGGCCATGCGCGTCACCTGCTCGTCGATGTCGCACTGCACCGCGCGGCGCACGCCCGGGTGGCGCAGCACCTCGCGCAGGGTGCCGCAGTCGCCGCCGCCGATGATCACCACGTCCTTCGGGTCGGCGTGGGTGAACAGCGGCGCGTGCGACATCATCTCGTGGTAGAAGAAATTGTCGCGCGTGGTCACCATCATCGCGCCGTCGATGAGCATGACGTTGCCCCAGTCGGTGCTCTCGTACATCTCGATCTTCTGGAACGGCGACTGCACCTCGTCGAGCTTGCGCGTCACGCGCAGGCCGAAGGCGGAGCCGGTGTGCTCGAAGTTCTCGTGGAGCCACGTCGATGAAGAAGAAGTCATCACTTTTCCAGGAAGGTCGGTAAACGAGGCCAAATTGTACCGGACGCCGCCTTTCACCGGATTTCTCCACCTCACGCCGCCCCCCGCCCCGCCACCATGAACGCAACACCCACGGGGGGTACAATGCGCGCCCACCCCGCTTCCGGAACGCCGCCCATGCCCGCCTGGTCCCTCGACCGCGCCCGCCACACCTACTCCATTCCCTACTGGAGCGAGGGCTATTACGACGTGGACGCCGCCGGCCGCATGGCGGTGCTGCCGCGCGGCGCCGGTGGCCCGGCGCTGGCCCTGCCCGAGGTCGTGGCGCAGGCCACCGACGCCGGCCTGAAGCTGCCGCTGCTGCTGCGCTTCTCCGACATCCTCGGCGACCGCCTGGGCAAGCTGCAGGCCGCCTTCGGCCGCGCCATGGCCGACCTGGGCTACGAGGGCGGCTACACCGCCGTCTACCCGATCAAGGTGAACCAGCACCGCGGCGTCGCCGGCGAGCTGGCCAACGCCGGCGGCGAGGGCTTCGGCCTCGAGGCCGGCTCCAAGCCCGAGCTGATGGCCGTGCTGGGCCTGGCCCGCCCGGGCAGCCTGGTGATCTGCAACGGCTACAAGGACCGCGAGTTCATCCGCCTGGCGCTCATCGGCCGCAAGCTGGGCCTGGAGACCTTCATCGTCATCGAGAAGCCCAGCGAACTGGCGATGGTGATCGAGGAGTCGCAGGCCCTGGGCGTCACGCCCGGCCTGGGCGTGCGCCTGCGCCTGGCTTCGCTGGGCGCCGGCAAGTGGCAAAACAGCGGCGGCGACAAGGCCAAGTTCGGCCTCTCGCCGCGCCAGGTGCTCGACCTGGTCGAGCGCCTCAAGGCCGCCGGCATGCTCGACGCGCTGCAGCTGCTGCATTTCCACATGGGTTCGCAGATTTCGAACGTGCGCGACATCGCCAACGGCATGCGCGAGGCGGTGCGCTACTTCGTCGAGCTCACCCGGCTGGGCTGCACCATCCGCTACATGGATTCCGGCGGTGGCCTGGGCGTGGACTACGAAGGCACGCGCTCGCGCGGCTTTTGCTCGATCAACTACGGGCTCGACCAGTACGCGCACACCCTGGTGCAGCCGCTGGCCGAGGCCTGCGCCGAGCACGGCATCACGCCGCCGCGCATGGTCACCGAGGCCGGCCGCGCCATGACCGCGCACCACGCGGTGATGGTGGTGAACGTGTCGGAAGTCGAGCGCGCGCCGGAAGGCGCGGTGCCGCGCGAGGACGCCGACGAGCCGGCCGTGCTGCGCCACCTGCGCGAAACCCACGCCGCGCTGGGCCAGCGCCCGGCGCTGGAGCTCTTCCACGAGGCCCAGCACCACCTGGCCGAGGGCCAGGCCCTGTTCGCGCTGGGCCAGGTCGGCCTGCGCCACCGCGCGCGCATGGACGACCTGTTTTACGCCATCGCCCAGGCCGTGCGCGGCCGCCTGACCCCGGCCGAGCGCAGCCACCGCGACGTGCTCGACGAGCTCGACGAGCGGCTGGTGGACAAGTACTTCGTCAACTTCTCGGTGTTCGAGTCGATCCCGGACGTGTGGGCCATCGACCAGGTGTTCCCGATCGTGCCGATCGCGCGCCTGGACGAGCAGCCCGATCGCCGCGGCGTCATCGCCGACCTCACCTGCGACTCCGACGGCCGCATCGACACCTACGTCGAGTCCGAGGCCCTCGACAGCTCGCTGCCGCTGCACTCGCCGCGCGAGGGCGAGAGCTACCGGCTGGGCATCTTCATGGTGGGTGCCTACCAGGAGACCCTGGGCGACATCCACAACCTGTTCGGCGACACCGACACCGCCAACGTGGTGCTGTCCGCCGATGGTGGCTACACCGTCACCCGCCAGCGCAAGGGCGACACCACCGACGTGATGCTCGACTACGTCGGCTACGACCTCAATGAGTTGCGCTCGGCCTACAAGGCCAAGGTGGACGCCGCCGGCCTCGAGCCACTCGAGGCCGCGAAGCTGCTGGTGGACCTGGAAACCGGCCTCACCGGCTACACCTACCTGCACGAGGAGAACGCCGCGGGAGCCAAGGCATGAAGGCGGGCTTCATCGGCCTGGGCGCCATGGGCGCGCCGATGGCGGGCCACCTGGCCGCGCGCGGCCTGCTCTCGGTCATCGACAACCGCACGCGCAACAAGGCCGACGCGCTGGCCGCCACCCTGGGCGTGCGCGCCGCCGCCACCCACGCCGATTTCGCCGGCTGCGACGTGGTGGCGCTGTGCGTGTCGATGGATGCCGACGTGCTGCAGCAGGCCAAGGCCCTGGCCGAGGTCTTGGCGCCGGGCGCGGTGGTGGTGGACCACTCCACGGTGTCGGTGGACACGGCGCGCAAGGCGCAGGCGCTGCTGGCCGAACGCGGCATCGGTTTCATCGACGCGCCGGTGTCGGGCGGCGTCGAGGGCGCGCGCAACGGCAAGCTCTCGGTGATGGCCGGCGGCGACGCCGCGACGCTGGAGAAGGTGCGGCCGGTGCTCGAGGCCTACGCCGCGCGCATCACCCACATGGGCGGCACCGGCGCCGGCCAGGCCACGAAGGCGGTGAACCAGGTGCTGGTGGCCGGCATCAACGAGGCCGTGTGCGAGGGCCTGGCGCTGGGCGAGAAGCTCGGCCTCGACCCTGAAAAGCTGCTGCCGACGCTGATGGCCGGCGCGGCCGGCAACTGGTTCCTGGAAAAGCGCGGCGCGACCATGATGGCTCGCCAGTACACCCCGGGCTTCAAGTGCGGGCACCTGCTCAAGGACCTGCACATCGCACGCGGCATGGCGCGCGAGGCCGGCATCCGCACCACCGTCATCGACCAGGCCCTGGCCGACTACGACGAGCTGGTTCAGCGCGGCGAGTGCGACTCCGACACCTCCGCGCTGATCATCCTCAAGCGCGGCTGATCATTCGGCGCGGATGGCCATTGCCTCGATGCCGTTGTTGCCCAGCGCCTGCTTGGCGGCCGCCAGCGCGGCGGCATTGGGGTAGGGCCCCAGGCGCACGCGGTAGATCATGCCGCCGTTGGTTTCGGCCGCTTCGACGCGGGCGATCTCGCCAGTGAGGGCGATGCGCGCCTTGAGCGCCTCGGCGTCGGCGGCCGAGCGGAAGGCGCCGGCCTGGATCAGGAAGCGCACGTTGTCGGGGGTCGGCGCCGGCGTGGCGTCGGCCGGGGCCGCGGCCTCGCGCTGGGCCTGGGCGATGAGCTCGGCGTCCGGGATCACCACTTCCTTGTCGCGCAGCACGTCGTAGAAGTCGTACTTGGGACGGCGCGGCTCGGGCGCGTCCTGGGCCACCGGCTCCTCGGCCACGACCGGCGCGCGCGCCTCCGGGTCGGGCTTGGGCAGCAGCTGCTTCACGTCGCCACCATTGCGCAGCAGCATCACCACCGCGATCAGCACGCCGCCGGCGAGGCCGCCGAGCAGCCAGATCCAGCCGGGGATGCCGCCGCCGCCGTTGCGCTTGGCCTGCTTCTTGGGACGACGCGCCATCACATCTTCTCCGGGGCCGAGACGCCCAGCAGCGCCAGGCCGTTGGCCAGCACCTGCTGCGTGGCCTTGGCCAGGCCCAGGCGGGCGTTGCGCAGCTCCTCGTCGTTCACGAGGATGGGCTGGGCGTTGTAGAAGCCGTGGAAGGCCGCGGCCAGTTCGCGCAGGTAGTTGGCCACCACCTGCGGCGCGCGCCCGGCGGCGGCGGTCTCGACCACTTCGGGGAAGCGCATCAGCTCGTCGATCAGCACGTCCTCGTGCGGCTCGACCAGGCGCTGGCGCGCGGCCTCGGCGGCGCTGCGGTTGTAGCTCAGCTGCTTCTCGGCGAGCTGGCGGAACAGCGAGCACACGCGGGCGTGGGCGTACTGGATGTAATAGACCGGGTTCTCGTTGCTGCGGCTCTTGGCCAGGTCGAGGTCGAAGTCCAGGTGCTGGTCGTTGCCGCGCATCACGTAGAAGAAGCGCGCCGCGTCGGTGCCCACTTCCTCGCGCAGCTCGCGCAGGGTGACGAAGCTGCCGGCGCGGGTGGACATCTGCACGCGCTCGCCGCCGCGGAAGAGGATGGCGAACTGCACCAGCTGGATCTCGATCTTCGACGGGTCCAGGCCCAGGCCCTGGGCCGCGGCCTTCAGGCGGGCGATGTAGCCGTGGTGGTCGGCGCCGAAGATGTAGATGGCGCGCTCGAAGCCACGCTCGAACTTGCTCAGCAGGTAGCCAAGGTCGGACGCGAAGTAGGTGGTGACGCCGTTCTCGCGGCGCACGACGCGGTCCTTGTCGTCGCCGAAGTCGGTGGCGCGGAACCACAGCGCGCCCTCGAGCTCGTACAGGTGGCCCTTCTCGCCCAGCACCTTGATCGCGCGCTCGACGTAACCGTCGGTCATCAGCGAGCGCTCGGAGAAGAAGTTGTCGTGCACCACGCCGAAGCCGGCGAGGTCCTCGCGGATGTCGCCCAGGCACCAGGCCAGGCCGGCCTCGAACACCTGGCGGTAGCCGGCCTCGCCCAGCAGCTGCTTGGCGCGGGCGATCAGCGCGTCGACGTGGGTTTCCTTGTCGCCCCCCTGGCCCTCGTCGGCCGGCAGGCCGTCGGTGATCTCGATGGCGCTGTGGCGCAGGGCGTCGCCGGCCTTGGCGCGCAGGCCGCGGGCGATGTCGACCACGTACTCGCCCTTGTAGCCGTTGTCCGGGAAGCGCACGTTCACGCCGCCCAGCTCGTGGTAGCGCAGCCACACCGACACGGCCAGGATGTCCATCTGCCGGCCGGCGTCGTTGACGTAGTACTCGCGCTGCACGCGGTGGCCGGCTGCATCGAGCAGGTTGGCCACCGAGGCGCCGTAGGCGGCGCCGCGGCCGTGGCCCACGTGCAGCGGGCCGTTGGGGTTGGCCGAGACGAACTCCACCGTCACCGATTCGCCGCTGCCGGCCGGGACGCGGCCGTAGTCCTTGCCCAGTTCGAACACGCGGCGGATGGTGCCCAGGCGGCAGCCGCGGGCCAGCGTGAAATTGATGAAGCCGGGGCCGGCGATGGCCACCTTCTCGACGTGCTGCGAGGCCGGCAGGGTCTGCACCAGCAGGTCGGCCAGCTCGCGCGGCTTCATGCCGGCCGGCTTGGCCAGCAGCATCGCGACGTTGCAGGCGTAGTCGCCGTGCTCGCGGGACTTGGTGCGCTCGACCACGAAGCCGGGCACGACCAGGTCCTGGGGCAGGCGGCCGTGCCGCCTGAGGTCCAGCAGGGCCTGGGCCACGAGTTCGCGCAGGTGGTCTTTCACGGGTTTTCTTTCCACGGGGATGAACCGGGCATTGTATCGCGGCCGGGGCCGGACGCTGTCACGGCGCTGTCACCCCTGCCGGGGAAAATGACCGGGCGCGCAGGACGGCGCGCACTCTCAGAGATTTCGGGCTGGCGGAGACGCCGGGTTCCGGGGCAAGGGCCGGTCCAACGCCGGCCCCTTTTTTTGGTTCTTCTCCCAACTGAGGGGAGTGGCGCACGGCCGACCCGGTAGATTTGTTGGTGTCTAAGCAGCAAATCGGGGCCGGCCGTGGCCGACGG
>NZ_MEDO01000012.1 GCF_001724815.1 Arenimonas sp. SCN 70-307
CTTGCCGAGCTTGATATAGAGCCGAACGGCACGTAGCCGATCCTCGTATGAATACATGAACTACTCCTTCAAGTAGTCCAAGAAATCGTCCGCACCCCCAACCCGCGTTTGCTGGTCAATTTTCAACGCGCCTCAACACTGTAATCCTTTCCTCGACGCCTGGCCCTCGAGCGTTCCAAAAGACCATAAATACCTAATCCCACACGGCGTGTCCGCAACAAACCCTAGAGGTCGTTGCGTGAGATATGGTGACCAAGGGGTCACTAGGGGGCCTTATGAGACTTTTTCTCAGTTCAGCGGCAATGGTTGCCGCCTTCTTGGTCTTGCCATCAGAGCAGGCGATCGCACACAGCGGGGGCCTGAATTCGGAGGGCTGCCACAACAACAGGAAAACAGGCGAGTACCACTGCCACCGCAGCCCTGCGCCCAGACCTACAGGCGCGGGGAGTCCGGCACCTGCGAACACGGCATTCGGCGGCACGAACAACCAACCGTCCAACCGACAAACGTCCGGCCGCGCATTCCGAAACTGCGACGAGGCAAGAGCCGCTGGCGCAGCCCCGGTGAGACGCGGCGAACCAGGCTATGGGCCACACCTAGATCGAGACAACGATGGCGTAGGGTGCGAGCCCTACCGCAGAAGGTAGGCATTCTCCCGGGACCTCCCTTCCCTGAATCGTACTGGACCGGAAAATGCGGGAAGGTCAATGTCACCCAAGCAGCATTCCCACCAGTACCTAGGAGCAATTATGTCAACCAAGAAGACCGTATTCGTTGCTTTCGCCATTGAAGATGAAAGGTCGAGGGATTTCTTGAAGGGTCAGTCGCTGCTGACGAAATCACCCTTCGAGTATGTGGACATGTCCGTTAAGGAGCCCTACGACAAAGACTGGAAGGAGCGCGTGAGGACGCGAATTAAGCGATCAGATGGAGTTATTGCACTGGTCAGCAAGAACTCCCTCAAGTCCTCCGGGCAGAAGTGGGAAATTGAATGCGCGCGCGAGGAAGGGAAGAAGATCTTGGGAGTCTGGGCTTACACTGACGACCGAACGACTATTGATGGAATCCGCACCGTCACTTGGACGTGGGCGAACATCCAGAACTTTATTGACAGCCTTTGATACGCCGGGGACAACGCATGAGAAAGGCACTAGTCATAGGAATCAACTACTACGAGAAGCTCTCTGAGCTCTTCGGGTGCGTTAATGACGCGCACGAGGTTAAAAGTGTTCTGGAGAGGCACTCAGACGGCAGTGTGAACTTCTCCGTGCTGACGATGATTGCGAGCAACAGGGCCACAGCTGTCACTCGAGCAACAATGAAGGACAAAATTATCGAGCTGTTTGCCGGAGACAGCGACATTGCACTCCTCTACTTCGCAGGGCACGGCCACATCGAGGCAACTGGCGGCTATCTTTGTGGAAGCGATTGCGAGCGAGGTGACGATGGCCTTTCATTAGCAGAAGTAATAGCGATCGCCAACAAATCAAAGTCAAGAAACAAGGTCGTTATTCTCGATAGCTGCTTCTCCGGTATTGCGGGAACTGGCGCAGATCAGCAAACGGCCGAACTTTCAGAAGGACTAACTATACTGACGGCATCGACGAAGGATCAGTACGCATCGGAGGTCAATAACAGCGGTGTGTTTACTGAGCTCTTGGTCGACGCCCTCAACGGAGCAGCCGCAAACCTTGTCGGGGACGTCACACCCGGCAGTGTGTACGCACACATTGATCAATCCTTGGGCCCGTGGAAACAGCGCCCCATCTTCCGAACAAACGTGAAGTCATTTGTGTCACTTCGAAAGACGACGCCGCCGATTGATATTGCTGATCTGAAAGCAATTCCAAAGCTTTTCCCAACCCCTGGCTTTGAATTCCCTCTTGACCCCAGCTTCGAGCCTGAGATGGCTGGCCGACCACAAGGAGCACAACACCCCAAGAAGGAGAACACCGAGGTCTTTGCCAGACTGCAGCGACTGAATCGCGTGAACCTTCTCAGGCCAGTTGATGCCACCCACATGTGGAATGCGGCAATGGAGAGCAAGCCATGCAAACTGACCGTTCTCGGTGAACATTACCGGCGACTGGCTGAGCAAGAGCTCATTTAGAATTATTTGGAGACGTAGCATTGACCGAAAACTACATAGTCGAAACTAGGCTCTCCAAGACTCTTGAAGCGATCCATGCTGCACGCCGCGACTTTGACATCGCTAAACAGATGATCGAGGGGGTACTCGAAGTAGATGCTGTCGACATCAACTCAAATCTTGAAGAGGCAGCTTGGACAACGGCTGTAATTCGCTACACACGCGGCTGGAAGCTTCTGGGGTACCCCGCATCTATTCGCGCCGAGGTTCTCCGCAACCTAAATGACTCTCAGCGCGACGTCCACGCACAAATCCTAACAATTCGAGACGCAATGTATGCCCATCATCTCGGCGTAGGCACGGGATACAGCGTAACGGCGAAAGTAGGTCCCGATTCGACAGGACTTCCGCAATTGTGGGGCGTTGGGATCCAGAGCCATCGAGTTGCCTCTCCGGGACTTGATGACGCCGCGAGGTTTCTAGAGCTCCTGACGATTACATCCAGAGTCTTCCTCGCACATGAGAATCGAACTAGCGAACTGCTGTGGGTCGAGCTTCTCGCTCTTGACCCGTCAGAGTGGATACGACTTGGACCCTACAAACCGGAATTGAACTATGGAGAAAGCTCACGTATCTATCGTCGGGAGAAAAGAAAGCGCACTCCTAAAGAATGATGGGCCTATCCTTTCATGCCTTTCTGGAACTCAGTGAAACTCACCTGACGCGCAAGTGACCCGAGGCAAAGCGCCGTAAGTGGCTGTTCGACGCCGCCGGTTTTTAGTAGCGGTCCGATTTGGAGTCCAATCCCACCAGCCCAGGAGATTGGACGTGAAGTGGCTGATTGCTCTGTCAGGAGTATTCAAGCCACACTGGATGGTCTTGGCGGCCTCATCGCGCTCGCTTTCCCGAAGTGCACTGAGCGCTAACGCTGGCTTGAGCAATAGGCATTTCCATCAATGAAATCGTTTCTGACGATCTCAATTGTCGCCTCTTTCCTCGCACTGCTGTTCTCGGCAGTTACCGCGAAGCGCGGAGAGTCATTCTCGTCGAGATTCCTAACTGCTGTTTTCTGGGCGATAAGCGTGTCGGCCTTCATCGCAGTTAGCCAGGAGTTGGCGCAGCTACTTGAACTGAGCAGAAAGGACTCAGGCTACGCACGCGGGCGATTAGTTCCTTCCCCATTTTCTTTCTTTGTGGTGACTGCAACGGCATCCCAGACCTACACCCTATGGCGACTGAGAAACTGGCTTCGGAAAACTGGAGAGGATTCGGAGCGTGAGCAACCTGATGCCCGCGCAAAAGAGGATTCGTCACCACACGCAGAAGCGAATCCGTCACACCCCCACCCAGGAGCGCGTTCAACGCAACCAATTGAAGCCGAACCCTGCCCAACCGAATTGATGCATCGCAAGTTCAACCCTGGCGGGCTCACAATTTTCCTGTTGTGCGCTTCTGGGCTCAACGCTTACGGGAGCTTCGACGTTTATGACAAGAGCCCCGGCGGGGCAATAATTTTTCTTGTCATTTCGATTGGCTGCCTCGTTGGGGCTGTTGGCTCGTCGATTCGCTAGCTCCAGTCGGGTGCCCGACCCCCGGCTTTCAGGGCCTGTAGCTTATGAGCTGATTAGTGGCCAGACGTTCATTTCCAAAGCTTGAAAAATCCTATGAAGGCAGCGATCGACCCCAGCCCAAATAGCAGGGCGATCAACGCGTCACCCCAGTCGGTCCTACCCCTGTAGCCGTTTGCCCCCTCACCAAAATAGAGTGCGGCAAGCGCGCAACCCAAACCAACCGAAAACAGTACCCAGCGTTTGGCTGAACTAGTGGAATGCATGTCAGTGCCACCGCCCTGGAGGTGCCGCGAGTCGCGACGACGATTGAGTCAAAATACATCAGCACCACTCCAAAAGCTGGCAAGCGCCGTAAGTGGCTGTTTATGTTAGATTTCCGGCCAGTTTGAAAATCCCCGTGTCGGGGGTTCGATTCCCTCCCCGGCCACCATCCCAAAAGCCACGCCCCGCCTGGGTTCCAGCCCTGCGGGGCGTTTCGCTTTATGGCGCCGGAACTTCTATCCTGCGCGGGTGACGACCCACGCCGACCAGATACGCCGCGACGGCTACGCCCTGCTCCGCCAGGCCATTCCCGCCGACTGGCTGGACGAACTGCGCGCGGCGTTCGACGCCAACGTAGTGCCTTCGGAGCGCTGGCCGGTGCCGCGCGGCCGCGACTGGCGGCACGCCATGCTCGACCTCGAGCCGCGGGTGCAGGCCGTTTGCCGGCTGCCGGTGCTGCTGGCGGCCGTGGGCGCCCTGGTGGGCGAGCGCTTCTTCCTCGGCCAGGTCGAGGGCCGCGAACCCCTGCCCGGCGGCGGCATGCAGGGCCTGCACCGCGACCTGTCGTCGCTGCGCCCCGGCGACACCGTCAGCGCGCTCGCCTTCTTCGACGACTACGGCCCCGCCAACGGCGCCACGCGCCTGGTGCCCGCCAGCCACCGGCCCGCGCCGGGTGAGGCGCCGCCGTCGGACGCCGACGAACCCCGCGCGCTGCAAATCGAAGGCCGCGCCGGCGACATCCTCGTGTTCGACGCCGACCTCGTGCATGCGGGCAGCCTCAACACCGGCGGCGGCCGGCGGCGCTCGATCCTGATGGGTTTCTTCGCCGAGTCTCTGTACGATGCGCTCGCGGCCACCGCCGGCCTGCGCAATGTCCGCATGGACACCCGCGAAAGGTTCGAGCCCACGCCATGACGCCCCGCAAGAAAGCCACCGTTCCCGCCGACCGCCTTGGCGAACCGCACGCGCAGCTGCGTGGCGCCGACGGAAAGCTGCTCGGCGGCATCGTGCTCAAGGACGGCAAGTGGGTGCTTGGCCTGGGCGGCCGCATCGTCGGCGAGTCCGACAGCGCCGCGCACGTGCTGGCCATCCTCAAGCGCGCCGCCGCGCTGGCCCGCGCCGAGGGCCGCGAGGTCGACCTGGTGTTCTCCGCCCCGCTGCGCGCCGCCGCGCACAAGGAAGCCGAGGCCGAGGGCCTGGACTTCGACGCCTTCCAGGCGCGCCTGGTCGCGCAGATGGACGCGGCGGGGAAAGCTGAACCCTGAGGCCTTCGATTCACGAAGCATGAAGGTCGCGGCTGTTCCACTCGGACCACGACCACCGCGGGAGCCCGCCATGTTCCGCAGCCTGTTCGCCCTGATCCTGCTCGCCGGCGCCAGCGCCGCCGCCGAACCGCTGCAACCCGTCCCCGAGCTCGACATCAACCGCTATTCGGGCACGTGGTACGAAATCGCGCGACTGCCCAACCGCTTCGAAGACCAGTGCGTGGGCGACATCACCGCCACCTACACGCCGCTGCAGAGCGGCCGCGTCCGCGTGGTGAACGCCTGCCGCAACGCCAAGGGCGAGATGGAGGCCGTGGACGGCCAGGCCCGCCGCCAGGACGACCACCCGGCCAAGCTCGAGGTACGCTTCGCCCCGGCCTGGCTGGGCTGGCTGCCCTTCGTCTGGGCCGATTACTGGGTGGTGGCGCTGGACGAGGACTACCGCTGGGCCATCGTCGGCGAGCCCGACCGCAAATACCTGTGGTTCCTGGCCCGCGACCGCGCCGTCGACCAGGCCACCTTCGACGAACTCAAGGCCCGCGCCACCGCCCTGGGCTTCGAGCTCGACAAGCTCGTGGTCGTGACCGCACCCACCACCGATTGAAAAAAAGGCGGCCCGTCATGCGGGCCGCCGGAATGAACCCTGTCGGGCCCAGGGGACGGATCAGTCCTCGGCGGACTGGTATTGGCTGAGGAAGCGCCCGGCCGCCACCGCGAAGGCGGCGCGGGTGACCGGCTTCTTGGCATCGACGTAGGCCACGACCTGCGGCTGGAGGTCAAACGGTCCTTGCACGACGCCGTAGCGGGCATTGAGCACGCCGGTGTCGAGCGCGTACTGCACGTAGCCGCGCAGGTCGGCCGGGACGTCGGCAGCATCCAGCACCGGCACGCGCTTGCCGTCGAAGAAGGCCGTCAGCTCTCCCGTGAAGGACCTCGCCTGCGGCTGCAGGCCCTGGGCCTGCACCAGCGAGTAGGCCAGATCGGTCCGGGTGACGGCCTGGGTCGGCTTGAAGGCGCCGTTGATAAGACGCATCACGCCGTCGTGGGTCCAGGACAGGTCGCGCAGCGGCGCACCCTTGGCGATCGCCGACTCCGCGAAGGCATAGACCGGCGATGCCACCGACACGTCGCCGAAGCTGCGGCTGCCGTCGATCGGCAGCGACTGGCGGATGCTGGCGCCCATCAGCAGGTACTGCGCGAGTTCGCCCCGATTGAGGTTCTGGTCGGGGCGGAACTTGCCGTCGGGATAGCCGTCCACGAGGCGGTTGGCCACCGCGAACTCGATCGCCTGGCGGGCCGGATGGTTGCCCACGTCACCCAGGCCGGAGAAGCCCGCGCTGCGCAGGAAGCTGATTTCGCCATTGATGGTGCCGGGCGCGGCGTAGCCGTTGGTGGCGCCCGCCGGGTCGAGCGCCACGCCAGACACGGAGCCGATGCCCCTGACGGTCACGGTCCAGGTGCCGGGCTTGCCAGGCGCACCGGTCACCGCCGTATCGCCCAGGACCGGCAGCGTGATCGACGAGCCGTAGCGGACGCCGTCCGGATCGGTGAGCACGACCGCGATCGTATTCGCATCGACCTGCGCACGCGCCGAGACCCAGGCCACGTCGGGGCCAACCTGGAACGATTGGCTCTCGACCGTGCCCACCGGAGAGAAGAACACTGAGAACGGCACCGGCTCGCCACCCGGCGAGAGCCGCGCATTGGCATTGAACTCGCGAAGCAGGTTCACCGTGCGACCATAGTCCCTGCGCAGCCCCGCCGCTTCGACGGTTGCAGCGTAGGCGTTGAGGTGGCCGGCGCCGGCCTCCCAGGGCAGTCGGCCGGTCATGTTCGTGGCCGTGCGCTCGATGATGTCCTTGACCTGGTCGGGGGTCAGGTTGGGGTTGGCTTCGAACATCAGGGCCACCACGCCAGCCACGTGCGGGGTCGCCATCGAGGTGCCGCTCATGTGGGTGTAGAAGGGCAGGTGCGCGGGCGTCAGGTTGGCCGCGTCCTGCTCGGCGGCCAGGGGCGGCAGCGCGCCGGTCAGCGCACGGGTGGAAATGATGTCCACGCCGGTGGCGACGATTGTCGGCTCGTTGAAGTACGTCCAGCTGCGGCCGTCCGGCATGGTGAAGGTGCCCGACTCGCCGCGCTTGCCACGGGACGAGAACGAGGTCAGCACGCCATCCTTCTCGCCCGCACCGACGGAGATGACCCAGGGGGCCTGGGCATAGGGATTGTGGGTGTCCTCGCCAGGGCCGTCGTTGCCGGCCGCGAACACGCTCACGATGCCGCGCTTGTAGAGCTCGTAGGTGGCGACGTTCACCGGGTTGAGCGGATCGAAGCTGCCCGACGTGCCCCAGGAATTGCTGGTGACACGGATTGGCGAGTCGAACGTGAACTGGTGCGTGGCGGCGTAGTCAAGCCCGCCGACGGCATCGAGGATCAGGATGACGCCGCCGGAACCGTAGCCCACCATCTTGGCGCCCGGCGCGACGCCACGGAACTCGCCGTTCGATCGCTCGCCGGTGCCACCGATGGTGCCGGCGGTGTGCGTACCGTGGCCCGAGCCGAGATCGGTGTTGGGCTGGCCTTCGAGGTAGGTCATCGGCACGATGCCCGGGGCCGCGATGCTGGCCAGCTCGGCCAGGATGTTCTGCGGGGCCAGCACGTTCTCGACGACGTTCTCGCCGAGCTTGAGGTCCTCGTGGGTGGCATCGATGCCCGAGTCGTTGACCACCACCGTCACGCCGCGGCCGCTGTACGGGATGGGCCGGCCAAAATCGAGCGGGCGCTCCACCACGCGGGCGGCACCCGAGATCTGGCGCTGCTCCTTGTTGAAGAAGCGCAGCGGCGCGTTCGCGTAGATGGAAACCACGTCGTCGCGCTGGCGCAGCGCCTGGATCTCGGCGGGCGTGGCCAGCGCACCGGCGATCGGGAGCGTGTGCATGGTCACGCCCTTCTCGATGCCGATGTCCTTGAGCGCCTGCACCTGGGTGGCGGTGACCGGTCCGGACTGGCCGTAGGTCACCACGATCTGGAGTTCCTCGGTCGGGCTGGCGGAGGCCAGCTGGCGAACGAGCTGGGGATCGAGGCGGGCTTCGGCCAGGGCAACGCCGCTGGCCAGCAGGCCGACGGCAAGCGCGGAAACCTTGAAAAGGCGGGACGGACGGGAAGACATGGCGACTCTCCGGGAAGGGGGCGTCCAAGCCGGACGCGGTTAAGGTCTGCAAAGACTCCGCCGTCCGCCCTGCCGGCCCCATCCGGCAGAGCCCCCAGGGCGCCTGGGGGAAATCACCTACAGACAGGGGGTTTGCATCCCACCTACGCTTGGCGGCAATCTTGGCGCGGGGTGCCAGCCCAAGGGCCCGCAGGCCAGCGCCCCGCATCACTTCCAGCGCATCGGACGCGCGGTTCCAGAGGGTTCCCCGATGAGCGTGTTTTCCCGCAGCCACCTGCTCGCCCTGCTTCTGGCCGTTCCGGCCGTCCAGGCGCAGTCCCTGCCCGTTTCGGTTTCGGCTTCCGGCAATTCGGCAACCGTCGTCGTCGGCAGTCCGGCGGCCCCGCTGGCCGAGGTGCGGCTGGACTTCGATGACGCCCAGGGTCTGTCGCCGGCCTCGCTGGGCGTGTCCGCGGACCTGGTGTCGGTCAGCTCTCCCGCCCTCCTGTCGCGGCTGCCAAGCGGTCTGGTCTCGGTGCCCACCCAGCTTCCGGCGATGGTCACGGTCGAGCCGCCCGCGCTCGCGGGGCTGTCCTTCCGGCGTCGCGCCCACCTCGAGCTGCACACCCATGCCCTGCCCTACGCCGCGGGCTCGCGCTATCGCCTGTTCAAGGCGCAACTGGGAGGGCCTTTCCGCGACGTGACCTCGGCGGTTGAACCCGGCAGCGTCCGGACGCGCGGCACCACCGGTGGTTTCTCGCAGTTCGTGGTGGTGCAGGACCTGCGTCCCACCGACATGGTGGTGGCCGAGAAGATCGCCCTGCTTCGCGATCAGGCCGGACTGCTCCCGGCAGCGGAGTCCGCGCCGCTGCACGCGCTGATCAACCAGATCGAACTGGCCGTCGCCGATGGTCGCTTCCCGGAGGCGATGGGCGGTATCGACGCCATGCGCGCCCGCGTCTCGGCGCGCGCCGGCCTGCACATCCCGGCGCAATGGCGCGCGACGCGGGACCTGGCCAATGTCGCCGGCGAGCTGCTTTCGGGGCTCGACACGCTGGCTTTCAGCGTCGGCTACCTCCGCGATTACGGCCCCTGAGGTCCGGGGGGCGGCCACGGCCGCCGCCTGGCTGGCCCCCGCTGGAGTCAGGCTGGGGCTAAGATGGGTCATGCCTGCCCGCCTGACCGCTTACCTGCCTGGGGAAGCCGCGGCCGAGTTCCTCTTGGCCTCGGGTGTGCCTGCGCTCGTCGGGCGCCTGCCCGGCTGTGACATCCAGCTCGGGCACCCCTCCCTGTCGCGCGAGCACGCACGCCTCGAGCCCGTCGGGGACTCCTGGCGACTGCGCGACCTGGGCAGCAAGAATGGCTGCACGGTCAACGGCGCCGCGCCCACCGACGAGCCGCTCGGCGACCATGCGTGGTTGCGGTTCGGCGACGTGACTTGCGAGTTCCGGACGCTGGACGAGGCGGCGCTGGCTCGGGCGCGGGCTGACGCAGGCAGCCGGCAGCAGGCTTCGGCGGTGCACCTGCGGGCGCTGGAACAGGCGCCGGCGCTCCCGGATCTGCTGCAGGGAACGCTGTCAGCGGTCGTCGAGCTCGCGGGGTGCCAGCGAGGCTTCCTGCTCCTGATGGAACGCGGTCAAGCGCAAGTGCGTGCGTGGCAGGGGCTCGACGCACCGGCCCTGGCTGCGCCGGCGTTCGCAGGCAGCGTGGGTGCGGTCGAAAAATCCCTCGGCGGGCGGCATCCGGTCGTGCTCAATGATGCGAGCAGCGACGAGGCCTTCGCGGCCCGCGCCTCCGTGGTGGCCGGCGGCATCCGGGCGCTGGTGTGCCTGCCGCTGGTGCTGGGCGACGAAGTGCTGGGGCTTGTCTACGCCGACAGCCGGGAGCCGGGCCGGGCCATCACCCGGCTCGACCTTGAACTGCTCTCGGCCTTCGCCGAGAGGGCGACCCTCTGGCTCGCGGTAAAGCGCAGCGAGCTCCAGCTCGACGGCGCGTCGCGTGCCGCCTGGCCGACGATGGCGGCGAACCGCGGCGCGCAACCATGACGGGAACCAACCGCAGCGGTTTCGCCGCCACGGCCACCGGGCAGTTCGCCGGTGCCGAGCTGACGCCGGGGACGGTGCTCGCCGGCCGCTTCGAGATCAGGCGACTGCTGGGCATCGGCGGCATGGGCGTGGTTTACCTCGCCCAGGACCTCGACCTGGGCGTGCCGCTGGCGCTGAAACTGCTGCGCCCGGAGCTGGCATCCCGGACCGAGGCCTTCGAACGCTTCCGCCAGGAATTGCTGCTGGCGCGCCAGGTCTCGAGTCCTCACGTGGTGCGCATCCACGACATTGCGCGCCACGAAGACCGATGGTTCATCAGCATGGACCTGGTGGATGGTGAGTCGCTTGAGCGCCTGCTCGACCGCGAGGGCGCCCTCCCCGTCGAACAGGCACTGGCCATCGCCCGCCAGCTGGCCGCGGGGTTGGCCGCCGCCCATGCCAAGGGCATCGTGCACCGCGACCTCAAGCCATCGAACATCCTGCTCGATGGCCAGGGCCACGCGCTCATCAGCGATTTCGGCGTGGCCCGCTCGCTGGGCACGAGTGGGGTGACCCACACCGGCGCCATCGTCGGGACGCCCGACTACCTGTCGCCGGAACAGGCGCGTGCGGCACCGGTCGATGCGCGCAGCGACCTCTACTCGCTGGGTTTGATCCTCTACGAGATGCTGTCCGGCAAGCCGGCCTTTTCCGGCGGCACCGCCGCCGAGTCACTCACCCAGCGTCTGCTGCGCCCGCCACCGAGACTGGACAAGGTGCGCGACGAAGTGCCGTCCTGGGTCGCGCGCCTGGTCGAGCGGCTGCTGCAACCTGCGCCGGCGCGACGGTTCCGTGATGCGGAGTCCCTGATCGCGGCGATCGACGCCCGGCACGTGCCGCGCGAGTTCCGGGCGCGCCCTGCGCTGCTCGCCGCCGCGACCGTGGCCGCGGCGACCGCCTTGTTCCTGCTTTGGCCGGAAATCCAGGGACCCACCATTCCTCGCAGTCCGGCCGACCTTGCCCCCCCGGACCGGCTGGTCGTCCTGGCCAGCCCCGGCCGTGCCACGGACGACACCCTCGCGGGTGCGGCCGAATTGCTGCGCCTGGGCCTGTCCGAGGGCGGTGACCAGCCGGTTGTGGAAGCAGAGCGGACCCGCATCGCGCTCGCGCAAACCGTCATGGGCAGCCGCTCGCCCACGGATCGGCAACTGCTCGAGATCCTGCCGGCGACGCGCGTACTCAGGCTTGAGCGCCGCGACGGCGGCGCACTTGTCGCCACCATGTCGGCGAACTCCGCGGGCGGCACGCGGACGGTGGAGGTTGCGCCGGGCGAACCCATCGCGAAGGCCATGGCCACCGTGGCGGCCGAGTTCAGCCTTGGTCCGCTGCCGCCGGACCTTTGGCCGGACACGGACGAACCACTGTCGAACTTCGGCCGGGCGCTGGAGCTGAGGATGGAAGGCCGAATGGAGGCCTCGACCCTCGCCTTCCGGCAACTGACCGGGAGCCATCCCGGGTTCGGCGCAGGATGGTTGGGCCTGGCCGAAACCGCGCTCCTGGCAGGCGAGCAGGATCTTGCTGCCGAGGCGGCGCAGCGCGGCGAAAGCGCCAGCCGACTGTTCCCGACGCGCATGGTGCAGGTGCGCGAGCGCGCCGAAGGTCGAACGGAGGCAGCGCTGGCGGTGTGGCAGGCGCGCGTGCAGTCGAGGCCGGACGACCTCGACGCCTTGCTGCACCTGGCTGCGCTGCGGGTCGAGTCTGGCGCATTCGAGGACGCAGAGCAGTCGCTGCAGGCGCTTCTCACCCGCGACCCGCAGGACCCGCGCGCCTGGTTCCTGATGGGCAAGACGGCAATCCTGCGCGGCGACCCGCGGGCGGCGGTGGACGAACACCTTGTGCGGGCGCTGGTGCTCTACAAGCGTGGACGAAGCCGTTTTGGCGAAGCGGAATCGACCAACGCCCTGGGCGTGGGATACGCCCGGCTGGGCCAGCCCGAAGATGCCGCCGAGCAATACGGAAAGGCGCTCGCGCTCCGCCGCGAACTCGGCGACCGGCGCGGAGTCGCCAGCAGCCAGCGCAACCTGGCCCAGTTGGCCATGGTGCGCGGCGACCTCGACGACGCCCGGGACCGTCTGGCGGAAGCCGCCGGGCTGTTCGGCGCCTTGGGCGATCGGGCGGGCGCCGCGGCGGTGGACAACGAGCTGGGGCTGCTCGCGGAAGAGCGCGGCAATTATGCCGAGGCGCTGGCCGCTTACACCCGGGCCCTGCGCGCCCGCGAAGCCGCGCGCGATCCCCCGGGAATCGCCGAAAGTCTCAACAACATCGGTTTCGCGCACTACCAGTTGGGGGAGTACGACAGCGCCAGCGTCTTCTGGCGCCAGGCGAGCGATGCGTTCCGTTCTATCGACGATCGCAATGGCGTGGTTCGCGCCGGCCAGAACCTGGGCCTGCTGGGTATTGCCCGCGGCGACTGGGAGGAAGCCCGACGCCTGCTGGATGCATCGCTCCAGGAGGCCGAGGCACGGCACATGCTCGAGGAGGCCGCGGTCAGCCACCGCAACCTGGCCGAACTCGGGATCGTGCAGGGACGGCTGGCCGATGCCGCCGGCCACCTGGCCGAGGCACGCCGGCTTTTCGAGGAACGCGAGGACGTTCGTGGCCTGATGGATGCCGACCTGCTCCAGGTGAGGCTGCTCGCGGGAGCCGGACGGGATGTCGAAGCGCTCGCGCTGCTGCAGGGCATTGGCCCCGCCTTGCCGGAAAGTTCGCTCGAGCAGCAAGCGATCGCCGCCCTGCTTGGTGCAAGGCTGCACCTGGACGCCGGCAATCGCGTGGACGCCGGCGCCTCCCTGGCGCGTGCCCGGGAGCTCGCGCTCGAGGCAGGGTTGCGCGTGCGTCGACTCGAGGCCGACGTACTAGCGCATGCCGGCGGCGTGGGCGAAGCCACGCTGCAGGCCGAGATCGACCGGCTCGGTAACCTCCCGTTGCAGCTGGCGTGGTTCGAGCAGCTCGCGCGAGACCGCCTCGCCCGCGACGATGCGGCCGGCGCCGCGGAGGCCTACCGGCGTGCCGACGGCCTGCTCGCCCGCCGCGGGGGCTACGTGCGCGCCACGCAGCTGCATTCCATCGGCGAGCTGGCCCTGGCCGCCGTCGGGGACCCCGGCGCGCCGGCCGCGGCCAAGGCCGCCAGCGAGGCAGCCGCGGCACTGGCGGCCGAGGCGAACGGCGGCTGGCTGCGCCGGCTCCGAATCGAGGGAGAAAACGATGGCCCACCCCACTGAGTCCCTGGACGACACCATCGCGCGCCTGCGCGAGGACTACCGCGCCCTCCTCCACCGGCTGGAGTCGAACCAGGGCGAGTTCCAGCGGCTGGGAAGGGCCGCGTTCCGGGCGCAGGAGGAGGAGCGGCGCCGGATCTCGCGGGAACTGCATGACGGCCTGGGCCAGAACCTCACCGCGCTCAAGCATCGCCTCTCGCTCCTCGCCGCCAGGGATCCGTTGGAGGCGGGCTGGAGCGAAGGGCTCGAGGAAGCCATCGCGCTTTGCGACAGCAGCCTGGCCGAGACCCGCGAACTTTCCAGGCTCCTGCGCCCGCAGATCCTCGACGACCTGGGACTGGAGGCCGCGCTGGGCTGGCTGGGCCGCTCCCTGGGGCCGGCGTCCGGCCTCGAGGTCGAGGTCAGGGTGTCGCCCCTGCCCACGCTCGATGGCGATTTGCAGACCCACGCGTTTCGTCTGGTCCAGGAGGCACTGGCCAATATCGCCAGGCACGCGAGTGCCCGAAAGGCTTGGGTCAGCGTCCGCGAGTCGGCCGGCTGCCTGCGCATCGAAGTCGGTGACGACGGCCGGGGCTTCGATGTCGATTCGGCGTCCGAACGGGCCAGTCGGGGAGAAAGCTCGGGCCTGGGCGGGATGCGCGATCGGCTTGCGCTTTACGGTGGCCGGATGCTGGTCGAGTCCGGCGCCGGAGGCACACGGATCGAAGCCGTGGTGCCTTTGAACGGGCGGGCTGGCACACTGGCGCCATGAACAAGCCTCCGGGCTGCGGATTGCGCGTGCTGATCGCAGATGACCACACCCTGGTCAGGGAGAGCATCATCTCGGTGCTTGAGGCCGCAGGCGTCTGCGAGGTCGTCGGCCAGGCGTCCAATGGGCTTGATGCGATTGCATTGGCGGAGCAACTGCAGCCCGCCGTCGCCGTCATCGACATCTCCATGCCGCACCTGGGCGGACTGGAAGTCGTCCGTCGCCTGCGCACCCAGTGCCCAGACACCCGGGTGCTTGTTCTGACCATGCATGACGACCAGGAATACCTGCTGCATGCGGTGCGCGCGGGTGCCAGCGGCTTCCTGCTCAAGGACAGCCCGGCGGCCGAGATGGTCGCGGCCGTGCGCAACGTCGGCGAAGGCCGCGGCCACTTCAGTCCCCAGGCGGCCCGCCTGCTGGCCGAGCAGCTGCGCCAGCCCGACCGTACGCTCGACGACCCCTACGGGAGCCTCACGCCCCGCGAGCGCGAGGTATTCCACCTGATGGTGGAGGGGCTGAGCACCAAGGAGATCGCCCGGCGCCTGGGAACCAGTACGAAGACAGCGGAGAACCACCGGGCCCGGGTGCTGGCCAAGCTCGGAGCGCGCAACACGGCCGACGTGATCCGCTACGCGGCCAGGCGCGGCCTGATGGACTGAAACGACGCGACGGGAACATACGGGCTGGTATCCTCTGGAAGTCGTCCCAAGGAGCCCGCCCGCGATGCGCAGACTGACCCTCGCCCTCGTCCTGCTGATGGCCACCGTGCTGACCGCCTGCTCCAGCGGCCCGCCCAAGCGCGTGTACCCGCCCCAGGCCAGCGTGCAGGAACTGCAGGTGCAGGCCGACGGCAACTGGGTCGTGAAGATCCGCATCCGCAGCTTCAGCACCGTGCCCATGCGCTTCTCGCGGCTGCAGGGCACGCTGTCGGTGGGCGGCCACGAGGCCGGCCGCTTCGACTTCGACCCCGGTCTCACCGTCGGCCCCGGCTCGGCCGAGATCATTGAACACCGTATGGCGCCGTCGCCCGCCGCCCGCGACGCCGTCGCCGCCGCGCTCGCCGGCCGCCAGAGCCTGCGTTACCAGCTCGCCGGCCGCCTGGCCTCGTCGGACCCCGGCACCGACGACGCTTTCGACTACCCCAGCCGCCTCGACCCGGTCCCCGGGCTCGAGGGCGTGCTGCGCTGACTCCAACAAGGACCTCCCTGCATGAACCGCTACACCGCCCCCGTGCGCGACATGAAGTTCGCGCTCTACGACGTCATCGAAGCCGACAAGCTCTACGCGAAGCTGGGCATCGAGCACGCCCAGCGCGACCTGCTCGACGCCGTGATGGAGGAAGCCGCGCGCTTCAATGAAACCGTGCTGGCCCCGCTCAATTCGGTCGGCGACGAACACGGCTGCGAGTTCGACAAGGCCACCGGCAGCGTGAAGACGCCGCCGGGTTACAAGGAAGCCTACGCGCAGTTCGTCGAAGGCGGCTGGACCGCGCTCACCGCGCCCGAGCAGTTCGGCGGCCAGGCGCTGCCGGAAAGCTTCGGCGCCGCGCTCAAGGAAATGATCGACGCCGCCTGCCTGAGCTGGGGCAACTACCCGCTGCTCTCGCACGGCGCCACCGAGGCGCTCAAGCACCACGGCGAGGCCTGGCAGCAGGAGGTCTTCCTCAAGCCCATCATCTCCGGCCAGTGGACCGGCACGATGTGCCTGACCGAGCCGCACTGCGGCTCCGACCTGGGCCTGCTCAAGACCAAGGCCGAGCCCCGCGAAGACGGCACCTACGCCATCACCGGCACCAAGATCTTCATCACCGGCGGCGAGCACGACTTCACCGACAACATCGTGCACCTGGTGCTGGCGCGCCTGCCGGACGCGCCGGCGGGCACCAAGGGCATCTCGCTGTTCATCGTGCCCAAGCTTCGCACCGCGCGCGACGGCACCGTGGGCGAGCGCAACGCCCTGCGCTGCGGTTCGATCGAGCACAAGATGGGTATCCACGGTTCGGCCACCTGCGTGATGAACTTCGACGGCGCCCAGGGCTACCTGATCGGCCAGCCGAACAAGGGCCTCAATGCGATGTTCACCATGATGAACACCGCGCGCCTGGCCGTGGGCCTGCAGGGCCTGGCCCTGATCGACCGCAGCTACCAGAACGCGCTGGCCTACGCCCGCGACCGCCTGCAGGGCC
Source organism: Arenimonas sp. SCN 70-307 (assembly GCF_001724815.1). GTDB lineage: Bacteria > Pseudomonadota > Gammaproteobacteria > Xanthomonadales > Xanthomonadaceae > Arenimonas. Next base: position 16,567 of record NZ_MEDO01000012.1, read on the forward strand.
GCTCGCTCTCGGGCGCGAAGGAGCCGGGCAAGCCGGCCGACCCGCTGATCGTGCACCCGGACATCCGGCGCATGCTGCTCACCTGCAAGTCGCTGGCCGAAGGCAGCCGCATGCTCGCGCTGCACGCCGCCACGCTGGTGGACGTGATCGAACGCGCCGCCGACGAGAACGAGCGCAAGGACGCCGACACCCTGCTCGGTTTCCTCACCCCCATCGTCAAGGGCATGCTCACCGAGTGGGGCAACGAGTGCACCTACCACGCGCTGCAGGTGTTCGGCGGCCACGGCTACGTGCGCGAGTGGGGCATGGAGCAGCTGGCGCGCGATGCCCGCATCACCACCATCTACGAAGGCACCACCGGCATCCAGGCGCTCGACCTGCTGGGCCGCAAGACCATGCAGCTGCAGGGCGCCGGCCTGCAGATGTTCCTGAAGATGATCCAGGCCTTCTGCACCACCCACGCCAAGGACGCCTCGCTCACCGAGTTCGTGCTGCCGCTGGCCGAGGTGGCCAAGCAGTGGGGCGAACTGACGATGGAAGTGGGCAAGAAGGCCACAGCCAACGCCGAGGAAGTGGGCGCGGCCTCGGTGGACTACCTGTTCTACTCGGGCTACGTGGCCCTGGCCTACTGGTGGGCGCGCGCGGTGGCGGTGGCCGAGGCCGGCAACCACCCGGAGGCCTTCAAGGCGGCCAAGCGCGAGACGGCGCGGTTCTACTTCGCCCGCATCCTGCCGCGCACCCAGGCGCACGCGGCGGCCATGCGCAGCGGCGCGGCCAACCTGCTGGGCCTGGACGCGGCGAACTTCGACAGCTGAGCCGCGCTGCTGCCTGAAACGACGAAGCCCGCCGATTGGCGGGCTTCTTCTTTGCGCCGGCCCCGGGGATCGGGCCAGGCCCCACGAATTGGTCGGGACGGTGAGATTCGAACTCACGACCCCTAGCACCCCATGCTAGTGCGCTACCAGGCTGCGCTACGCCCCGATTCGTGTCCCGGCCGGAGCCGGGCTGGCGATTATACGCAAAAAAGCCTCAGCGGCGGAGCAGCTGGAGGACTTCTTCGAGCTCCATGCGCACCTGCTTGACGATCTGCGCCGACATGCTGGTTTCGACCCGGCCGGCCTCGCCTTCCAGGCGCTGGCGCGCGCCGGAGATGGTGTAGCCCTGCTCGTAGAGCAGGCCGCGGATCTGGCGGATCATCAGCACGTCGTGGCGCTGGTAATAGCGCCGGTTGCCCCGGCGCTTGACCGGCTTGAGGCTGGTGAACTCCGTTTCCCAGTAGCGCAGCACGTGCGGCTTGACGTCGCACAGCTCGCTGACCTCACCGATGGTGAAGTAGCGCTTGGCCGGGATCGGCGGGAGTTCCCTGTTACTGCCTGGATCCAGCATAGGCTTCCACGCGCTCCTTGAGCTTCTGTCCCGGACGGAAGGTCACGACGGTGCGCGCGGAGATGGGAATCTCCTCGCCGGTCTTGGGGTTGCGGCCGGGACGCTGGTTCTTCTGGCGCAGGTCGAAGTTGCCGAAGCCCGACAGCTTTACCTGCTGCCCACGCTCCAGCGCCTCCCGCAACACGTCGAAGAAGGAGTCCACGAATTCCTTGGCCTCGCGCTTGTTCAAGCCAACTTCCTCGAACAGGCGTTCGGCCATTTCGGCCTTGGTCAGTGCCATAACATCCCCTGTAACCCGCCGTTGCCGGCGTACCTCATGACCGCAACCGCGCACCACAGTCCCTGTCCAGCGCCCCGAGGGCGGTGGCCACGGCCTGGTCGGCGTCGCGGTCAGTTAGGGTGCGTGAAACGTCCTGCAGAATCAAGCCCATAGCCAGACTCTTTGAGCCGCTCTCTAGGCCCGGTCCGACGTAGCGGTCGAACAGCACCACCTCGCGCAGCAGCGGGCCCAGGGCGGCCTTGAGGCTGGCCTGGAGGGCCGCCCACGGGGTCGATTCCGGGACGACGAGCGCGATATCCCGGCGGACGGACGGGAAGCGCGAAAGCTCCCTGGCCCGGGGTACGGCCCGGGTGGCCAGGGGCTCGAGGTCGAGCTCGAAGCCCACCACCTCGCCGTCCAGGTCCAGCGCGCGGGCCAGGCGCGGGTGCAGGTGGCCGACCCAGCCGATGCGCCGGCCGTCGCGCCAGACCGAGGCGCTGCGGCCCGGGTGGCCCCAGGGGCTGTCGTCCGGGCGGAACTCGCCCTCCACGCCGGCCAGGGCCAGCAGGCCCTCGACCTCGGCCTTGAGGTCGTAGAAATCGACTTCGCGTTCGTCCTGGGCCCACTGTTCGCGGGCCTGGGGGCCGCAGGCCACGGCGGCGATGCGCGGGGTCTCGCGCGGGGCGCCCTCGGCCAGGTGGAAGACCTTGCCCAGCTCGAACAGGCGCACGCGCTTCTGCTGGTGCGCCTGGTTGCGCCCGAGCGCCGAAACCAGGCCCGGCAGCAGCGCGGTGCGCATCACGCCCAGCTCGGCGGTCAGCGGGTTGGCCAGGGCCACGGCGCCGTCCTGCAGCTGCCAGGTGGCGAGCGTGTCGGCGTCGAGGAAGGCGTAGTTGATGGCCTCGAGGAAATCGCGGCCGGCCAGCTGGCGGCGCAGCACGGCCTCGGACACGCGGGTTTCGCTGGGCGCCACCAGGCGCACCTCGCCGGTGGGCGTGGTGGTGGGGATGCGCTCGTAGCCGTGGATGCGCGCGACCTCTTCAACGAGGTCTTCCTCGATGGCGATGTCGAAGCGGCGGCTCGGCGGCAGCACGCGCCAGCCCTCGGCCGTCGCCTCCACCTGCATGCCCAGGGCGCGCAGGATGCGCTCGACCTCGGCATCGGCCACCGACACGCCCAGCACGCGGCGCAGGCGCTCGCGGCGCAGCGACACGGCCGCCGGCCGGGGCAGGTGCTCGGGCAGCACGGCCTCGGTGATGGCGCCGGCCTGCCCGCCCATGATCTCCAGCACCAGCGCGGTGGCGCGCTCGAGCGCCAGGCGCGGCAGCTCCGGGTCGACGCCGCGCTCGAAGCGGTGCGAGGCGTCGGTGTGCATGCCCAGCTTGCGCGCGCGGCCGATGATCACGTCCGGCGCGAAGTGCGCGCTCTCGAGGAACACGCGCGTGGTGGCGTCGGTGACGCGGGTCTCGAAGCCACCCATCACGCCGGCCAGGGCCACCGGGCGGTCTCCGTCGGTGATGGCCAGGAAGCCTTCGTCCAGCGCCACCTCTCGCTCGTCGAGCAGCTTGAGCGTCTCGCCGGCGCGGGCGCGGCGCACGCCGACCGGGCCCTTGAGCGTGTCGGCGTCGAAGGCGTGCATCGGCTGGCCGAGCTCGAGCATCACGTAGTTGGTGATGTCCACCAGCGGGCTGATCGGGCGCAGGCCGCTGCGCTTGAGGCGCTCGGTGAGCCACAGCGGCGAACGCGCGCGGGCATCCACGCCCTCGATGACGCGGCCGCAGTAGCGCGGGCAGTCGGCGCCGGCGCCCAGCATCACCTCGAACTTCGCCGCGCTGGCGACGGTGGCTTCCGGGATGGCCATCGGCACCACCTGCTCGCCGGTGGTGGCGGCGACGTCGAAGGCGATGCCGCGCACGCTGAAGCAATCGGCGCGGTTGGGCGTGAGCTTGAGCTCGAAGCTGGCGTCGGGCAGGCCCAGGAAGGCGGAGATGGGCTGGCCCACCGGCGCGTCGGCCGGCAGTTCGAGCAGGCCGGAGGCGTCGGCGTCCACGCCCAGTTCCCTGGCCGAGCACAGCATGCCCTGCGACTCCACGCCGCGCAGCTTGGCGGCCTTGATGGCGATGCCGCCCGGCAGGTTCGCGCCCACCTGGGCCAGCGGGGCCTTCAGGCCGGCGCGCGCGTTCGGCGCGCCGCAGACGATCTGCACCGTGCCGGCGCCGGTGGCGACCTGGCACACCTGCAGGCGGTCGGCCTCGGGGTGCTTCTCGCACGAGAGGATCTCGGCCACGACCACGCCGTCCAGGCCCTCGCCCAGCGGCTGCAGGTCCTCGACCTCGAGGCCGATGGCGGTCAGGCGCGCGGCGAGCTCGTCGCGCGAGGCGGTGGTGGCGACGTGCTCGCGCAGCCAGTTTTCGGGGAATTTCATGCGAACTGCCTCAGGAAACGGCCGTCGTTCTCGAAGAAGCTGCGCAGGTCGTTGACGCCGTAGCGCAGCATGGCGAAGCGCTCCACGCCCAGGCCGAAGGCGAAGCCGGTGTACTTCTCCGGGTCGATGCCGCAGGCGCGCAGCACGTTCGGATGCACCATGCCGCAGCCCAGCACCTCGAGCCAGCGCGTGCCGCCATCGGGCTGCTGCCAGGCGATGTCCACCTCGGCCGAGGGCTCGGTGAAGGGGAAGTAGCTGGGGCGGAAGCGCATCTCGAAATCGCGCTCGAAGAAGGCGCGCACGAACTCGGCCAGCGTGCCCTTGAGGTCGGCGAAGCTGGAGGTCTCGTCCACCAGCAGGCCTTCGATCTGGTGGAACATCGGCGTGTGGGTCTGGTCGGAGTCGCTGCGGTAGACCTTGCCGGCGGCGATCATGCGCAGCGGCGGGCCGCTCTTCTCGGCCGCGGCGCGCTGCATGAAGCGCACCTGCACGCCCGAGGTATGCGTGCGCAGCAGGCGGCCGTCGCCGCATTGATCGGCACGCATGTAGAAGGTGTCGTGCATCGCGCGCGCCGGGTGGTGCGGCGGGAAATTGAGCGCCTCGAAGTTGTGGAAGTCGTCCTCGATCTCCGGGCCGTCGGCCAGCTGGTAGCCCAGGCGCGCGAAGATGTCGGTGATGCGCTCGAGCGTGCGCGACACCGGGTGCAGGTTGCCCACGGCGCCGCCGCGGCCGGGCAGGCTCACGTCGATGCGCTCGCTGGCCAGGCGCGCTGCCAGCGCGGCCTCCTCCAGCGCCGACTTGCGCGCGGCGATCGCGGCCGCCAGCGCGTCCTTGGCGCGGTTCACCGCCTCGCCGGCGAGCTTGCGCTCCTCCGGGGCCAGGGCGCCGAGCTGCTTGAGCTGGCCGGTGATGGTGCCGCTCTTGCCCAGCAGCGAGACGCGCAGGGCGTCCAGCGCCTCGAGGCTGGCGGCGGCTTCGACCTCGGCCAGGGCCGAGCGGGTCAGGGATTCGATGTCGGACATTCTCGGCTCGTCTTCCGGGTCCAGAAAACAAAATGGGGAAGGACTCTCGCCCTTCCCCACTTCGATGCCGCCTGCGTGCGGCTGGCCGCCGCAGGCTTTGGCCTTACGCCGCGAGAGCGCGCTTGGCCTGCTCGGCGATCGCGCCAAAAGCGGCCGGATCGTGGATGGCGATGTCAGCCAGCGACTTGCGGTCGATGGTGATGTTCGCCTTCAGCAGGCCGTTCATGAAGCGGCTGTAGCTCAGGCCGTGCATGCGGGCCGCGGCGTTGATGCGCACGATCCACAGGCTGCGGAACTGGCGCTTCTTCTGCTTGCGACCGATGTAGGCGTACTGCTGGGCCTTGGTGACGGCCTGCTTGGCTACGCGGAAAACCTTGCGGCGGGCGTTGTAGTAACCCTTCGCGAGCTTGATGATCTTCTTGTGACGGCGGCGCGCCGTGACACCACGCTTGACTCGTGCCATGTCTTATCTCCTCAGAGGTACGGCAGCATGCGGTCCAGACGGCCCGCGTCCTCGGCACGAACATGGTTCGTCTGCCGCAGGTTGCGCTTCCGCTTGGTCGCCTTCTTGGTGAGGATGTGGCTACGGTTGGCGTGGCCAGCCTTGTACTTGCCGGAAGCGGTCTTCCGGAAGCGCTTGGCGGCCGCCCGATTGGTCTTGATCTTGGTCTTGGCCATGGGAAATCCCTTTTGGGTCTTGGTTACTGGCCTGGGCGGTGGCTTGCGCCACGCTTTCCGTCCTGCCCGTGCCGGCTTGTAAGTCCTTGATTCCAAACGAAACCAAGGACAGGTCCATAACGACTTCGCCCGATGGACCGGGCCCGGATGCCGCACCGGGAACCCGCCGGAAAGCCGGCGAGCCGCGAATTATGCAACAAAACCAACGCCTTGGGTAGGCGGGGCTTATTTCTTCTTGGGCGCGACCATCATGATCATCTGGCGGCCCTCGAGGCGGGGACGCTGCTCGATGACCACTTCGTCGCCCAGGTCGGCCTCGATGCGCTTGGCCATCTCGAGGCCCAGCTCCTGGTGGGCCATCTCGCGGCCCTTGAAGCGGATGTTGACCTTCACCTTGTCGCCCTCCTCCAGGAACCGGCGGAGGTTGCGCAGCTTGATGTTGTAGTCGCCATCGTCGGTGGTCGGGCGGAACTTGAGTTCCTTGATCTCGACGACCTTCTGCTTCTTCTTGGCCGCATTCGCCTTCTTCTGCAGGTCGAACATGTACTTGCCGAAATCCATGATCCGGCAGACCGGCGGCTCGGCGGTGGGCTGGATCTCGACCAGGTCCACGCCCGCATCCTCGGCCATGGCAAGGGCTTCGTCGCGCGTGAGCACGCCGATCATCTCGCCGTCGAGGCCAATCACGCGCACGCGCGGCACGCGGATCTCGAGGTTCTTGCGGTTACGCTTTTCAGTGGTTGCGCTGTTGATTCGCTTGATTCCTGTTGGGGTGATGTACCGGCCGCACTCAGGCGACCGGGCCGCTCTCCGCACGCAGCTTTGCGAGGAAGGCGTCGACCGTCATGGTACCCAAGTCCTCCCCCGAGCGCGTGCGCACCGCGATCATCCCATTCTCCTTCTCGCGGTCTCCGACCACCAGCAAGTACGGGATCTTCTGCAGCGTGTGCTCGCGGATTTTATAGCCGATCTTCTCGTTCCGCAAATCGGCCTGGACCCGGACCCCTTGATTCGCAAGGGTTTTCCGGACCTCCTCGACCCAGTCCGCCTGGGCGTCGGTGATGTTGAGCACCACGGCCTGGACCGGGGCCAGCCAGGCCGGGAAGGCGCCGGCATGGTTCTCGATCAGGATGCCGATGAAGCGCTCCATGGAGCCCACGATGGCGCGGTGCAGCATGACCGGCTGCCGGCGCTGGCTGTGCTCGTCCACGTACTCGGCGCCCAGGCGGCCCGGCATCATGAAGTCGACCTGCATGGTGCCCAGCTGCCAGGTGCGGCCGATGGCGTCGCGCAGGTGGTACTCGATCTTGGGGCCGTAGAAGGCGCCCTCGCCCGGCAGCTCCTCCCAGGCCACGCCGCAGGCCGACAGGGCGGCGCGCAGGGCGCCCTCGGCCTTGTCCCAGGTGGCGTCGTCGCCCAGGCGGTTGTCGGGGCGCAGGGCGATCTTGATCTGCACGTCCTGGAAGCCGAAGTCCTCGTACACCTCCAGGGCCTGGCGGTGGAAGGCGGTGACCTCGGACTCGATCTGGTCCTCGGTGCAGAACACGTGGCCGTCGTCCTGGGTGAAGCCGCGCACGCGCAGGATGCCGTGCAGCGCGCCCGAGGGCTCGTTGCGGTGGCAGGCGCCGAACTCACCGTAGCGGATCGGCAGGTCGCGGTAGCTGTGCAGGCCCTGGTTGAACACCTGCACGTGGCCGGGGCAGTTCATCGGCTTGAGCGCGTAGGTGCGCTTCTCCGACTCGGTGAAGAACATGTTCTCCTTGTAGTTGTCCCAGTGGCCGGACTTCTTCCAGAGGGAAACATCGAGGATCTGCGGGCAGCGCACTTCCTGGTAGCCCGAGGCGCGGTAGACGCGGCGCATGTACTGCTCCACCACCTGCCACAGCTGCCAGCCCTTGGGGTGCCAGAACACCAGGCCCGGCGCCTCTTCCTGGATGTGGAACAGGTCGAGCTGCCTGGCGATCTTGCGGTGGTCGCGCTTCTCGGCCTCCTCCAGCTGGTGCAGGTAGGCCTTGAGGTCCTTGTCGTTGAGCCACGCGGTGCCGTAGATGCGGCTGAGCATCGCGTTGTTGTGGTCGCCGCGCCAGTAGGCGCCGGCCACCTTCATCAGCTTGAACGCGCGCAGCTTGTCGGTGCCCGGCACGTGCGGGCCGCGGCACAGGTCGGTGAACTCGCCCTGCGAGTACAGCGACAGCGCCTCGTTGGCCGGGATCGACTCGATGATCTCGGCCTTGTAGTGCTCGCCCAGGCCGCGGAAGAAGGCCACGGCCTCGTCGCGCGACATCTCGCGGCGCGTGACCGGCAGGGCTTCCTTGACGATCTTGAGCATCTCGGCCTCGATGGCCGGCAGGTCCTCGGGCGTGAACGGGCGCTCGTAGGCGAAGTCGTAGTAGAAGCCGTTGTCGATGACCGGGCCGATGGTGACCTGCGCGCCGGGGTAGAGGCGCTGCACGGCCTGGGCCAGCAGGTGCGCGGTGGAGTGGCGAAGCACGTCCAGGGCGTCGGGGTGCTTGTCGGTGACGATCTCGAGCGAGGCGTCGTTTTCGATGCGGTAGCTGGCGTCGACGAGCTTGCCGTCGACCTTGCCGCCGAGCGCGGCCTTGGCCAGGCCGGCGCCGATCGAGGCGGCGACCTCGGCGACGGTGACCGGGTTGTCGAAGGGGCGGCGGCTGCCGTCGGGGAGCGTGATGTTGATCATGGGGTCCGGGGGTGGATCGCGGGCAACAAAAAAGGGCGCCAGGCGCCCTCGCGGATGCGAAGCCTGGCAGTTCGTCTATCGGGCCGTGGTAGTGCTCATGTCGCACGCTCGACGCCGGTTTCCCGGGGCCACCTTCATCCGTGGGTACGGCCACAAAGGTAGGCCGGGGCCCTGCCCAAGTCAACGCCGGGCCCGGAAACGCGGAAGCCGCCCGGAGGCGGCTTCGACGGGTTTTCCTTACTTTTTCCATACCACCGCAGTGGGATGGTGGGCGGTACAGGGTTCGAACCTGTGACCCCTACCATGTCAAGGTAGTGCTCTACCGCTGAGCTAACCGCCCGCAAGGGCCGCGAAGTATAACAAGCGGCCCCGCGGCCGACAACGCCCGCGTCAGTCGTCGATGCCGTGGCGGCGGTTGCAGTCGTGCCGGCGCCGTTCGGCCGACTCGCGCTCGTTGCGGACCGACAGGCCCTGGCTGATGGCGCAGGCCCGGGCGCGGGCGTGGTCGAGCAGGCCCGGCCCCTCGTCGGCGGGCGCATAGGCACCGGCTTCTTCCCAGGCCTGGGCACCCTGGCTGGCGCCGGCCAGCAGCCCCAGCGACATCGCGAACATCCCGGCCAGCAGGCCCCTGAATCCCAGCGTGGACATGGTGGGTTCCCCTCCCCTCCCGTCGTTACGCTCTTCTACCCCCCTGCCAGAAGTAATGCAAGCCGGGCCGGCTCAGGCCATCAGGCCCTGCTCCCGCAAGCGATGGATCTCGTCGCGGACCTTGGCGGCCTCCTCGAACTCCAGGTCGCGGGCGTGCTGGTGCATCTTCGCCTCGAGCCGCCTGAGCCGGGCCGCCAGCTGGGCCGGGTCGAGCGCGGCGTAGTCGGCGCCGCCCTCGGCCACCTTGCGGCCCCGGGCGTCGCCGGGCTCGGCGCGGGCGCCTTCCATCACGTCCATCACCGCGCGCACCACCGACTTGGGGGTGATGCCGTGGGCCTGGTTGTACTCGACCTGCTTCTGGCGGCGGCGGTCGGTCTCGTCCATGGCCGCCTTCATCGAGGGCGTGATGCGGTCGGCGTAGAGGATGGCCTTGCCGCGCAGGTTGCGGGCGGCGCGGCCGATGGTCTGGATCAGCGAACCGGTCGAGCGCAGGAAGCCCTCCTTGTCGGCGTCGAGGATGGCCACCAGCGACACCTCGGGCATGTCCAGGCCCTCGCGCAGCAGGTTGATGCCCACCAGCACGTCAAACACGCCCAGGCGCAGGTCGCGGATGATCTCCACGCGCTCGACGGTGTCCACGTCGCTGTGCAGGTAGCGCACCTTCACGTCGTGCTCGGCCAGGTAGTCGGTGAGGTTCTCGGCCATCTTCTTGGTGAGCGTGGTGATCAGCACGCGGTCGCCGAGCTTCACGCGCTCGTGGATCTCCGAGAGCACGTCGTCCACCTGGGTGGCCACGGGCCTCACCTCGACCTGCGGGTCGACCAGGCCGGTGGGGCGCACGACCAGTTCGACCACCTGCTCGCCGGACTTCTCCAGCTCGTACTTGCCCGGCGTGGCCGAGACGAAGATCGAGCGCGGCGAGCGGCGCTCCCATTCCTCGAACTTCAGCGGCCGGTTGTCCAGCGCCGAAGGCAGGCGGAAGCCGAACTCGACCAGGGTTTCCTTGCGCGAGCGGTCGCCCTTGTACATCGCGCCGATCTGCGGGACGGTGACGTGCGACTCGTCCACCACCAGCAGCGCGTCCGGCGGCAGGTAGTCGAACAGGCAGGGCGGCGGCTCGCCGGGCATCTGGCCCGTCAGGTGCCGGCTGTAGTTTTCGATGCCCGAGCAAAAGCCCACCTCGGCCATCATCTCGATGTCGTACATGGTGCGCTGCTGCAGGCGCTGGGCCTCGAGCAGCTTGTTGGCCTTGTACAGCTGCTCCATGCGCTCGGTGAACTCGGCCTTGATGGTCTCGATGGCCTCGAGCACGGTGCGGCGCGTGGTGACGTAGTGCGACTTGGGGTAGAGCGTGAAGCGCGGCAGCCTGCGGCTCAGGTGGCCGGTGAGCGGGTCGAACATCGACAGGTTCTCGATCTCGCCGTCGAAGAGCTCGATGCGGATGGCCTCGATTTCCGACTCGGCGGGGTGCACGTCCACCACCTCGCCGCGCACGCGGAAGGTGCCGCGCACCAGCTCGGTGTCGTTGCGGCTGTACTGCATCTCGGTCAGGCGGCGGATCAGCTCGCGCTGGTCGATGCGGTCGCCCTTGACCAGGTGCAGCACCATCCGGAAGTACTCGTTCGGGTCGCCCAGGCCGTAGATCGCCGACACCGAGGCCACCACGATCGCGTCGCGGCGCTCGAGCAGGGCCTTGGTCGCCGACAGGCGCATCTGCTCGATGTGCTCGTTGATGTTGCTGTCCTTCTCGATGAAGGTGTCGGTGCTCGGGATGTAGGCCTCGGGCTGGTAGTAGTCGTAGTAGCTGACGAAGTACTCGACCGCGTTGTTGGGGAAGAAGCTCTTGAACTCGCCGTAGAGCTGGGCGGCCAGGGTCTTGTTCGGCGCCATCACCAGGGTGGGCTTCTGCACCGCCTCGATGACGTTGGCGATGGTGAAGGTCTTGCCCGAGCCGGTGACGCCCAGCAGGGTCTGGTGCGCGAGGCCGGACTCGAAGCCCTCGACCAGGCGCTTGATGGCCTGCGGCTGGTCGCCGGCGGGCTGGTAGGGCGAGACGATCTGGAAGCGTTCGGACATCGGGGGCGTCCAGCAGGGGCAAACGGGCAGTATAGCCAGCCGCCGACAAGGGCCCGCGACGATGTCCGTGCCGCGCCGGGCGGAACGCCGATGGGGCCGCCCGCCGCGCCGCCGGAGACTGCCCGCGTCGCAGGACGGAGGGCGGGGCATGGCCGGCAGGCGCGGGGGATTCACGCTGGTGGAACTGATGGCCACGGTAGCCGTGCTGGCGGTCGTGCTCGGCCTGGCCCTGCCCTCCCTGCGCACCCTGGCCGAGGCCCAGGCCGCGCTGGCGCGATTCCACGGCCTCACGGTGGCGCTGGCTCAGGCGCGCATGGCCGCCATCCAGCGCGGGCGCCCGGTCAGCGTCTGCCCCAGCGCCGACGGCAGCCGCTGCCGCCTGGACCTGGTCTGGGACGAGGGCTGGCTGGTGTATGCCGATCCGCAGCGGCTGCCGCAGCCGGCGCGGCCGGAGGACATCCTCTGGGTCGAGCGGCGCGACCCCGGGGCCATCGCCATCCGCGGCACGGCGGGCCGGCACCGCGTGCGCTACCAGCCCACGGGCCTGTCGGGCGGCAACAACACCAGCCTGCGGCTCTGCAGCCGCGACGGGCGCCTGCTGGGCAGCGTGGTGGTCAACATCGCCGGAAGGACGCGCAGCGAGCGCGCCCCGGCCGATCCAGCGCCGCCCTGCCCCTACGCACCCTGAGCCCGCCGGGCTTGACCGGGGGGCGTTGTCGTTTAAAATGCCCGTCCCCGCCCGAATAGCTCAGCCGGTTAGAGCACTTGACTGTTAATCAGGGGGTCGTTGGTTCGAGTCCAACTTCGGGCGCCAGATGAAATGAAAAAGGCTCGCAGCGATGCGAGCCTTTTTCTTTTTCCGGGACCGCGTCGGGTCCTACCAGCACTGGCCCACGCCGCCCGAGCCCGAGGCACTCTGCGAACCGACCTGGTTCAGACCCAGGGTGCCGCACTTCGTGTCCCTGGAGGCCTGCTGCCCCCGGGGCGCGGCCGACAGGCTGTAGGCCGTGGCGGTCGGCGCCCCCACCAGGGCGAAGGTGTAGAACGGCGAGAGTTCGTCCGCGCACCCGAGGTCGGGGAGCGCGGCACCGACGTAGGTCATGTTGGTGGTGTAGTACCGCTCCATGAACTGCGCCGCCTCGGTCAGGCAGGCCGTGGCCGCCGCCCGCCGGGTGTTGACGGTGTGGTTGATGTACGCCGGGTAGGCGATCGCGGCCAGGATCGCGATGATCGCCACGGCGATCATCAGCTCGATCAGCGTGAAGCCTTTTGCCTTGCGCTGGTGCATGGATCAGTCCTCTCTGATGATTTCGCGCCACTGCAGGCGTTGCGCTTCGATGTCGCCGGTCTGCGGCGAGCCCGGCACCGTGGTGCACTGGCCGTTGGAACCGCAGACGATGATCAGGTTGTCGATCTGGGCCGACTCGGTGGGCATGCCCACGCCCGGGTCGATCGAACCGATCGGCAGGCCATTGGCGCCGATGGTGTCGTTGCCGCCGTCGCCGCTGCCATCGAGGTCGAAGAACGACGAGGAACCGTTGCCGCTCGGGTTGGACGGACTGGTGCCGGTGAACACATCGATCGCGTTCAGGAAGCCCGCGCCGCCGGCCTCGCAGCCGTTGCCCTCGGACGGAATGACGCTCGAGACGAACGCCGCGCGGCCGTTGATGCGCGGTCCGCTCACGATGCGCTCGCCCGGCGTCGGATTGCCCAGGTCGACCACCCAGCCACGCTTGCCGGCGGGCAGCGCGGAGTACGCCTCGAAGGCGCGCACCGTGCGGCCGTCGGCCAGCGTGCCGACCTGCGCGATCTGGCGCACGACCAGGTCGGAGCGGCCGTTGGTTATGGCCGCGCCCTCGTCGATCACGCCGTACCAGGACTGCATGGAGGTCGAGGACAGGTCGCTGAAGCTGATCAGCTTGCCGGTACCGAAGTTGACCCAGACGCGCGAGTAGCCGGTATCGCGGGCCAGGGCCAGGCCACCGGTGATCGGCTGGCGGTTGCCGCCGGAATCGGTGGCCACGATCAGCGGCGAACCGCTGAACGACACGCCCCACTCGTTCGGATTGCTCGAAGTGAGGTCGAACTTCCACAGGTTGCCCTGCAGGTCGCCCGCGTAGACGTAGTCGACCTTGCCGTCGGCGTTGATGTCGGCCGCGCGAGGCGACGACAGGCCGTTGCCCGTGCCCGTGCTGGCCGTGATCTTGGCGATCTGGGCACCGGTGAGCATGTTGTAGATGTAGAGCACGGCGCGACCGCTGGTGCTGTCGATGCCGTTGGGCACGATGGCCAGGATGACGTCGTTGTTGCCCTTGACGATCAGCGGCAGGCCCAGCACGTAGCCCATGTCGTTGTCATTGGCGGCCGTGTGGTCCCAGAGCACGTTGCCGGCCACGAAGTTGGTGGGCGTGCTGACGTTGAGGCCGAAGGCGCCCTTGCCGCCGCGACCCAGGGTGCCGACCAGGTAGTTGGTGCCGGCCTGCAGGCGGAAGGTCGAGAGCGCCACCGGGCCGTCCACGAAGAAGCCGTGGGTATACGCCGGGTCGGAAATCGAGTTGAGCTTGCTCCAGTTGATGCCGGCGGGCACGTAGGAGAAGCGCACGTTGCCGGTGAGCGCGTCGATGGCGTGCAGCATGCCGTCGTTGGCGCCGACGTAGATCATCTCGGTGTCGCGGGTATAGACCGGCGACGAGTTGATGATGTCGCCGAGCACCGAGCTGCGGTTGCGCAGCACGCCGCCAGCAGAGAGTTCCTGCGTCTGCCTGCCGCGGATGTACATGGCGTTGTCGGCGCCGGTCACGACGGCGGCGCCCGAGTTGCGCGCGAGCAGCCCGGACTGGGTGCCGGTCGGGAAAGCCGCGCCGGCCGTGCCGTTCCAGGTCAGCACGGTGCGGTTGTGGTAGTCGTTGGCGGTCTGCGCATCGGCGTAGGTCGCCGCGATGCGCGAGCTGACGCGCCAGGCCTCGTTGCTCGAGATGCCGCCGACGGCGGTAACGTCGCGGGCCACCAGGTCGCCCGTCCAGATGCCCGAGCGATAGGTCGCCTGGTACATGCGGGTGTCGGACTGGAAGGTGGAGCTGTTGGTCGCCACGTTGGAGCCCGAGGCCAGGCGCGCCTGGATCAGGCCGAGCACGCTGGTGATCGCCTCGCGGAAGCGGTCGGCACTGGTGGCGGCGATGAAGTCGCCGCGACCATTGACCGCCGCATGCAGCAGGTCGTCGATGCGCTCGGCGTTCTCGGCATCGGTCGGATCCGGCCAGTCGACGTTGGTGCCGCCACGACGCGGACGGCCGTCACGAAGCACCTGCGAGACCGAGGTCTGGTCGAGCGTGCCCTTCAGGCCGATCGAGATGCCGAAGGTGACCATGTGCTGCCAGAAGGCCGGGTTGTCGGCGCTGGTCGGGATGATGTTGTCCTGGTCGGGCCGCAGGTCGGTCTTCCAGTACTTCATCGCCACGTCGGCGAGGGTGTTGCTGTAGTTGGTGCCGCTGTTGGTGTCGCGGAACGGATGGGCGCGCGTGTAGCGGATCGCCGTCGTTTCGTCGGCCGGGTTGTAGATCGCCAGGCCGGACTGGCCGTCCTGGTCGCCGATGGTGCGCGTGCCGATGCTGCCGTTCCAGTAACCGTCGGTGGTCAGGATGGCGAAGTTCTGGCGGCACTCGAGCTGGTCATCCGTCGCGGCGGGACCGTAGGGGCCCGCGGCATCATTGCGGCTGAAGTACTCGCCGGTGTCATACAGCGCGGCGCGCAGCGGCGTGCCGCTCTGGCCACGCGCGCCGAACAGGCGGGCGAACCAGGTGTTGCGGGACGCACCCTCGAACTTGCCGTCGTTGCCATCACCGACCGGGATCAGGAAATTGCTGCGGTTCCAGATGGTGCGGTAGCCCACGCGCACGTTGTTGCCCAGCTGGTTGAACGCCTCGCTCGCGCCCGCCTTGGCGATCTTCATGCGGGTGCGGTGGTAGGAGAACCAGGTGGCGTAGTTGATCAGCTCATCGGCCGCCGAACGGCCGGCGATGGTGTTGACCAGGGTGCAGTTGCCCCAGGCCCAGGTGCCCGTGGTGCCGCAGCCGATGGGGCCGGGGCCGTAGGTCACCGTCAGGGTTACGTTGCTGTAGTTGCCCGTTAGCCGGACCCGCCAGTCGCCGGCAGTCGTATTGTTCGCCTCGCACGTCTTGCCCGTGCCGTTCGTGTCACGATCGCAAACGGCGTCACCCGAGGGGTTGTAAAGGCGCAACCTCAAATTGCTCGACCCGCCGGAAGTTGTCGCGGTGATGGTTCCACCCGCCGGCAAGTTGAAGTAGTGGCTGTTGTCACCGCTCAGACCAGTGCGGGTATACGTGGTCTGCGGCAGCGCCGCGCCCGCACCGCCGCCGTTCACCAGCTCGCTGCGCACGATGTAGGGCGTATTGCCCACGTGGTGGATCTCGTAGCGCCAGTAGTTCGCCGAGTTGCGCAGGTAGTTGGTGGTCGTGTCGGCCAGGTTCTTCGGCACGTGGAACACCTGCGGGCCGCCGCAAACCTGGGTGCTGTTGCCGTTGTAGTCGTAATTCTCACAACTCGAGGCGTTGCGCAGGTCCACCAGGTCGCTCTCGCCGTTGGCGTAGCCGGCACCGGCGAAGTTGAACGAGCCGAACACGCCGCTCATCGTCATGCCGCCGGTCATGAGCGAGCCGTCGGCGTTCTGCCAGGGGCGGTAGGTGGTCGCCGGGTTGTAGTAGACCGTATTGCCGACGTACGTGAGGTCGGTGATGTTGTTGCTCGGGTTGGCGCAGTTGGTGCCAGAGCGCCGGCAGATCGTCGGCACGTCCGGGTTGGGCATGTCGTTGAACGCCATCGAACCCGAGTCATCGAGGATGAACATCAGGTTGGGCTCGACGTTGCCCGCGCCGGTCTGCAGCGGGTAGTCGGGGAAGCTCTGGGCGAGCGCCGAACTGACCGGCAGCGCGAGCAAGGTCGCTGCGAACGCGGCCAGCGTGCCCATCCGGGGACCCATCGTCTTGGAAGTCTTGGCATTCATGGCGATTACCCCACGGGGGCCTGGAAGGTGGACTGGAGCATCACCTCGGTGCCGTTGTTCATGCGGCTCATGACGGTGATGCGATAGAAGCGACCGACGGCGGTGCTGTTGCAGTCGGACACGGAAAGGTCGATGTCGCTGGTGCAGGTGCCCACGAGCGTGCCCGCTTCGCCCATGTCCTCGATGACATAGCGCAGCAGGTCGACGTCCACGTTCGCGGCGCCTTCGAGGTTGGAACGGCGGAAACCGGCGCCGGACGTCCAGAAGGTCTCGCTTTCCCAGGGGAAGGCCGCGCCGATGGCGGTGGTGGCGCACAGGCCATTGGTGCAACCCGTCGAAGGCATCGCCGGGCGACCCGGGTCGGCGGCGTAGGACTCGGCCTCGCGAAGGGCGGCTTCGGCGGCCTGGAAGGCGATGGCGCGGGCGGCGACGTTGCCGCTCATGCGCTCCTGCATCACCGTGCCGCGCATCGCGGCCAGGCCGAGCAGGGTGACCACGATGAGCAGCAGCAGCACTACCACCAGGGTGATGCCGCGCTGCCGCGCGGGAACGGGCAAAGAAGCGCGGCTCACAGCATGTTCTCCCGGTTGCGGAGCGCCACCACGTGGGTGATGGTGCGGCCGATGGCGTTGCCGTCGGTGCCCTGGATCTCGCGCGCGCTCAGCGCGCCGGCGGCACCCTCGAGGTCGAGCGACAGGCGCACGGCGATCACGCGGCTCCAGTCGGCGACCGAGGCTGCGTTGCCATAGTCGGCTTCGCCTGCCTCCAGGTAGCCGATCGTCATGTCCTCGACGCCCTCGACGACCTCGACGCGGCTCAGCACGGTATTGGGCACGTTGGTGGCGCCGCGGTTCGCGAGCACGGCGCGGTAGAGCGACTGGCCGCCGCGGGCGTTGTTGCCGACGTACCACTGGGTGGACGTGGCGCGGGCGACGTAGGCCGGAACTCCGCTGTCCTCGCCGCAGGTGCCGCCACCGGCGGCCGGCGTGAAGCAATAGCTGTTGGCGTTGTTGTCCGGGTTGTCGCAGCCATTCGTGTCTTCCGGGTCGGCCGGCACGGGCAGCGTGAAGCGCGAGCTGCAGTTCAGGCCCGCGCCGGAATTGTGGCCGATCTTGGTGCCCACGCCCGGCAGCCCCGTGACCTGGAAGATGAAGGCGCGACCCACGTTGCAGACCAGCAGGATGTCGCCCACGACGATGTCGCCCGTGCTGGTGACGTCGAGCTCGGCGCTGGGGTTGGGATGGCTGGTGACGCGGATGCCACCGCCGGCGGCCGAGAAGATGTCCACCGCGTCGGTACCCGCCACGCGCTGGGCCACCCCGGTGCCGGTGGCGGTGCCGGGCGCGGCGGTGCCGCCGTCGTAGCCCGTGATGCCATCGTTGAAGCGGGTCCAGTAGGCGTTGGTGCCGACGGTCATCATGTTGATGGGCGGCGTCATGGTGCCGCAGGGGTTGCCGCCGGCCTCGCGGATGTCGCGGGACATCAGCTCGAAAGCCACGCGCCCGTGCTCCTGCACGCGACCCAGGGTCTCGGTGGCGTTGTAGACGCGCTTGTTGGAGATGAAGACGCCGCCCGCGGCCGCCACCACGATCAGGCCGAGGATCAGGGCGATCATCAGCTCGATCAGCGAGAAGCCTGCCTGGCCGCGCCGCGCGCTACGCTTTTTCTGGGAGGTGCTGGGCATGGTCAGAGCCTGGTCTGGGTTTCGATTTCCTGCGTGGCATCGCCACCGGTGCCGCGCTCGTCGTTCCAGCGCACGCCGATGGTGCAGGTGACGGCGCCGCAGTCGATGCGGCCGCAGGCCGTCGCGCCGACGCTCTCCTGCAGCTGCGTGATCCAGCGCGCGGTGTCGCCGGCGACGCGGGTGCCGGCATCGTCCGGAGCCTCGCACAGCCAGCCGGTGTCGTAGAGGCGGGCGATGGCCTCGGGGCGGTTGGCGCGCATCATGTCGAGCATGGCGTAGCTCTGGATGATGGCGGCCGAACGCTCGGAGGCGCTCTGGGTGTTCTTGAGCGTCAGCGACTGCAGGGCGGCGATGCCGAGCAGGCCGATGGCGAGGATAAGCACGGCGATCAGCACCTCGAGCAGGCTGGTGCCGGCCTGGGTGCGCTTGGAGTGGGTGCGGGCTTGGGTTCGCATGGAATGTCTCTCAACCATTGCCGGGCGCCTGGCAACCGGCTGAACCGGTGGGCGTGACGCTGATGCGGCTGACCGCGACCTGCAGGTCGCGGGCGTTCTCGCCGGCGCCCAGCACCGTGGTGCAGACGCGGATGGCGCCCGTGGTGTTGGCGGCATTGGTGCCGGCGCGGGCGAAACCGCTGGAATTGAACGACAGCTGGTTGCCGGTGGTGATGTTCGAGCTGGCGTTGACCGAGATGCCGCGGCCGAGGAACCGGAACTCGCGGATCACGTCGCCGCCGGCCACCGCCTCGCGCACCACGATGCGCGTCCAGTCGCCGCCGTTGCAGGTGCTGCCGTTGGTGGTCGGGCACATCACGACGCGCTGGTTGCGGCGGATGGCCTCCATGCGGGTGAGCTGCACGGCGCCGACGACCTCGTTGGTGATGGCGGTGAGGCGATTGCGGTTGGTGATGCCCTGGAAGCTGGGCACGGCAATGCCCAGCACGATGGCCAGCACCGCGATCGTCACCATCAGTTCGATCAGGGTGAAACCAACCGGGCGCGGACTCCCCGCCCGCCTCCCGGCCACCCCAGTCTGGATTGCATTACGCCCCATGGCCCCTTCCTTTACAGGCTGACCTGGCGAAGGTATCCCCGGCCGGCAGGGGCTAGCCAATGGTGGCCGACGAACGGCCCGGCGGCCCGGGCGGGCGGCGTGAATGCCCGTCCGGCGCGGTTCCGGGGCATCATGGGCCCGTCCCGACGCGCCCGAGCCCCGATGACCCGGACCCCGCCCCACCCCGCCCGACCGCTCGATGTGCTGTGGCAGGCCAACGCGATCCTCTGGGTCATCCTTGGCGGCGAGGGCCTTGCCGCCGTGCTGGCCCTGGCCCCGGGCCTGGCCGCCGACCGGCTGACCTACTTCGGCCTGGCCTCGCTCTGGATCCAGTGGACGGCGCTGCTGACCCTGGCCGTCCTGTACCTCGCCCGGCGCTGGCTCAACCGCCTTCCGCCGCCGCAGGTGGCCGCGGTCGCGCTGGTGGTCGGGCTGGCGCTTTGCTGGCTGATCACCGTGGTCATCCGCGCCTACCTGGAGCCGGGCCAGGCCCCGGGGCGCGTCGACTGGCTGGCGCTGGCCCTGCAGGTCTCGGGCATCACCCTCACCTTCGGCCTGCTTGGCCTGGCCGCCTTCCACAACCACTGGAAGGGCCGGCTGGCGGCGGTTCGCGCCAAGCAGGCGGAACTGGAAGCCCTGCAGGCGCGCATCCGCCCGCACTTCCTGTTCAACACGCTCAACACCGGCGCGGCCCTGGTGCATGCGCGGCCGCAGGATGCCGAGCAGCTGCTGCTCGACCTGGCCGACCTGTTCCGGGCCGCATTGTCCGGCCCGACCGAGTTGCCGCTGCGCGACGAGCTCTCGCTGGCCCGTCGCTACCTTGAGATCGAGCGGCTGCGCTTCGGCGACCGGCTGCAGGTGCAGTGGACCCTGCCGGAGACCTTGCCCGAGGTCGTGGTGCCGGCGCTGTCGGTCCAGCCCCTGGTGGAGAACGCCATCCGCCACGGCATCGAGCCCTCGCCGAGCGGCGGGCGCCTGGACGTGGTGGTGGTGGTCGAACCCGACGAGGTCCGCGTGGTCGTCAGCAACGACCTGCCGCCCTCGGGCACCCGCCCCGCCGCCGGCCACCAGGTCGGCCTGGCCTCGGCCCGCGAGCGCATCGAGGCCCTGAGCCAGGGCCGCGGCCACCTGCAGACCCGCGTCGCCGCGGGCCGCTACGTGGCCACCATCACCCTGCCCCTCTAGCCGACGACCTGGTAGCAGGGCTCGTAGGTGCCGGCGATCTTCATGCGGCGCTGCTCCACGAAGGCACGCAGCAGCGCGTCGAGCGCGCGCATGATCTCCTTGTCGCCATCGATGCGGAACGGACCGTGCCGTTCGATTTCGCGCAGGCCCTCTTCCTTGACGTTGCCCGCCACGATGCCCGAGAAGGCGCGGCGCAGGTCGGCCGCCAGCAGGTGCAGCGGCTGGTCGCGGTGCAGGTTGAGCGCCGCCATCGCCGCGTGCGTGGGCGCGAACGGCTGCTGGAACTCGAACGGGATGTGCAGCGACCAGTTGAAGAAGAAGGCGTCCTTCTCGTCCAGCCGGTGCGCCTGCACCTTGCGCATGCCGCCGCGAACGGCCTTCGCGACCGCGGCCGGGTCGTCGATGATGATCTGGTAGCGGCGCGTGGCTTCCTCGCCCAGCGCCAGGCGCAGGAACTGGTCGATCTGCTCGAAGTAGGCCGCCGACTGGCGCGGGCCGGTGAGCACCAGCGGGAACGGCAGGTCGGCGTTGGCCGGGTGCAGCAGCAGGCCGAGCATGTAGAAGATCTCCTCGGCCGTGCCCACGCCGCCCGGGAACACCACGATGCCGTGGCCCAGGCGCACGAAGGCTTCGAGGCGCTTCTCGATGTCCGGCATGATCACCAGGTGGTTCACGATCGGGTTCGGCGACTCGGCGGCGATGATGCCCGGCTCGGTGATGCCGATGTAGCGCGGCTTCCAGTGCCGCTGCTTGGCGTGGGCGATGGTGGCGCCCTTCATCGGGCCCTTCATCGCGCCCGGGCCGCAGCCCGTGCAGATGTCCAGGCCGCGCAGGCCCAGCTCGTAGCCCACCTTCTTGGTGTAGAGGTATTCCTCGCGGCCGATCGAGTGGCCGCCCCAGCACACCACCAGGTTCGGTTCGAGGTAGGACTTCATCACCCGCGCATTGCGCAGGATCTCGAACACCGCCTCGGTCATGCCGGTGCCGGTGGCCAGGTCGATGCGGCCGCTGCCGGAGACCTCGTTGGCGTTGTAGACGATGTCGCGCACCACCGCATAGAGGTTCTCGGCGATGCCGCGGATGATCTCGCCGTCCACGAAGGCCTCGGCCGGCGCGTTGCGCAGCTCGATCTTGATGCCGCGGTCCTGCTGGTGCACTTCGATGTCGAAGTCGGGGTAGCGCTGGCCGGCCGCGCGCGGGTCGTCCGAGTCGGTGCCGCTGGTGAGCACGGCCAGGGCGCAGCGGCGCAGCAGGTCGCGCTGGCCGCCGGTGGAGGCGTCGGCCAGGCGGGCCACTTCGTCGCGGGAAAGGATGTCGAGGCCACCACGCGGGGAAATACGGGCGTTGACGGTGGCGGGGGTGTTCGGGGTGTCGCTCATCGGTTGGCTTTCTCTTGGTCTTCGTCGTTTTCGAACCCACGACTCTAGCATCGCCCCGGCCCGTCGCGGGTGCACAAAAAGAAACGGCCGGCGGTTTCCCGCCGGCCGTTCCGATGCCTCTTTCCGCTGGGATCAGAACTCGTAGCGGATGGTGAACTGCGCGGCCCAGGCCGACTCGCCGCGGTTCTGGCGGGTGGTCAGGTCCTCGACGTTCGGCAGGGTGCCGTAGACGTAGCGGCCGTCCTCGGTCAGGCCGAGGCCACGGACGAAGCTGCGCGACAGGCCGCCCTGCGACTGGAAGCCCACCTCGTCGATGCGGCCCCAGTCCTTGTTCAGCAGGTTGCCGAAGTTCAGGACGTCGAGCTGCAGGACGGTCTTGTGGCCCTTCATGAAGCCCGGCAGTTCCTGGCTGATGCGCACGTCGAAGGACTGGGTCCAGGGCGAGAAGGCCGAGTTGCGATCGACCACGCCACCGGCGTACTTCTCCAGGCCGTTCTGCTGCACGAACTGCCAGAACAGGGCCTCGTCGGCCGCACCGCCGCGGAACACCACCTCGCCCGAGCCCGGACGGGTCGGGATGTAGATCAGGTCGTTGATGTTGCCGTCGCCGTTGAGGTCGTTGTCGAACACCCAGCTGTACGGCTTGCCGGCGCGGCCTTCATAGAACACGCCGAAGCTGGTGCGGTAGTCGCCGAAGAAGGCGCGGGTCCAGTTCAGCTGGCCGACCACGCGGTCCTTCACGAGGTAGGCCGAGTTGGCCTCGACTTCCTCGTTGGCCTGGAACACGGAGACCGAGTTCCAGTTCGAGTTGGCGACCGACGAGGTCAGCGGGCTGACTTCCGTGGCGCGGGTGTAGGAGTAACCCAGGCCCCAGGTCCAGTGGTCGCTCAGCTTGCCGTTGAGGCTCAGCGAGAAGTTGTCGCCGCTGCCCTTGCCGGTGTTCTCGGCCAGGAGCACGTTGTTGAAGTTCGGGTTGTTCAGGGCGCGCGAACGGAAGCCCGAGCAGGCGCCGGTGGTGATGGTCGAACCGTTGGTGTTCCAGCAGTTCGTGTTCAGGCCCTGCGGGGTGTAGAACAGGTTACGGCCATCGGTACCGACGGCGGTCGGGGCGCCGAGGTTGAGGTGCTTGTAGAAGATGCCGTTCTCGACTTCGGTACGGATGTACTCGGCCGAGACCACCATGCCGCCCCACGGCAGCTCGTGGTCGAACGCCAGGTTGGCCTTCCAGACCGACGGCTGCTCGAGGTCTTCCGACAGGAAGTCGACGTTGGCGGCCGGCACGGCGCCGACGAAACCGGTCGGCTGGCTGTTCGGATCCGGGTTGAACAGGCCGTCGGTGGTCGGGCACGCGGCGAAGCCGGAGATGCCGCAACCGATCACGCGGGTCGCGATGCCGGTGTTCGAGTACGGGTTGGACAGCCACACGTTGGCCGCCGCGCCCTCGAACAGGCCCACGCCGCCGCGCAGCTGGGTCTGGCGATCGGTGTCGAAGGTGTAGTTGAAGCCCAGGCGCGGCTGGAACAGCTCGTTGCCGTCCAGGGTCACGTCGTTGCGGATGCCGAAGCCGCCGCTGGCGCGGGTGACCGTGCCGACCCACGGGGTGGTGTTGCCGGCGATGGAGCCGTTGACGGTGGCGGCACCGGCGGCCGCGTTGTACAGCGGACGGGTGTTCATCTGCTTCTGGTCGATGCGCAGGCCGGCCATCAGGGTCAGGTTGTAGTTGACCGACCAGGTGTCCTGGATGAACAGGCCGATGTTCTGGTAGTCCCAGTTGGCGGCGCCGTCGTTGAGGTCGAAGCCCGGGGCGCCGACCTGCACCTGGTAGCTGCTCACGCGGCCACGGCGGAAGTTCTCGAGCACGGCGGCTTCGTTCTGCGCGCGGGTGGCGGTATTGCAGGTGACGCCGGCGGCGAGCAGCGGGTCGGAGTAGAAACCGGCGCCGCCGTTGATGCAGGCGAAGGTGTAGTTGCCGCGGGTGTCCTGCAGGAAGGCGTTGTAGACGTCGTTGTCGTCGTAGTCCAGGCCGAACTTCAGCTCATGCTGGTCCAGGAACCAGTTGGCGCCGAGGTAGTAGTTCCAGGTCTCGGTGGCCAGGTCGTTGAAGTGGCGGCTGCGCTCGGTACCGAACACGAGGCCGGCGTTGGTGCTCGACACCGACGGCGAACCCGGCGGCAGTGCGCCCGAGAAGTTCAGGCGGATCTGCGGCAGGAACGAGTTGTTGATCGGGGCGCTGGCGTAGTCGCGGTAGGAGATCTTGGCTTCGGTCGAGAAGTTGTCGGTCCAGTCGGAGAACACCTGGCCAACGTAGGTCTCGATGGTCTTGGCCTGGTTGTACCAGTGCGAGCTCAGCGAGATGGCGTTGTTGAAGTTGGTCGGGAAGATCGGCTCGTTCTGCTCGGTCTTGCTCCAGCGCAGGCTGGCGCGGTGACGGTCGCCGAGGTTGGCGTCGAGCTTGATCAGGCTGTCGTCGACGGTCAGCTCGGACGCGGTGACGTCCTCGCCACCAACGTCGAAGCCCCAGGTGCCGCTGGCGATGGCGCGGGCACCGGAGATAGCGGTCGGGGTGATCGCGACCGGGGTGCGGTTGCTGCCCAGCGGGCCGAAGTTGAGGCCGCCGCGGCTGCTGACCAGCTCCTCGTGGGCGATGAAGAAGTACAGGCGGTCCTTGATCAGCGGGCCGCCGAAGGTGAGGCCGGTGGTGTCTTCCTTGAACGCCGGGGCGTTGCTGAAGCCGCCGGTGGCGCGGTTGAAGCGGTCGCCGGCCAGGTTGTCGTCGCGGTAGACGTAGTACACCGAACCGCGGAAGTCGTTGGTGCCCGACTTGGTCACGGCGTTGATGTTGGCGCCGGTGTAACCCTTCTGGGTGACGTCGTAGTTCGAGATGTTCACCTGCACCGAGTCGATCGCGTCGATCGAGATCGGCTGCTTCAGGGTCGGCAGGTTGTTGGCCTCGAGGCCGAAGGTGTCGTTGGTGGTGACGCCGTCGATGGTGATCGAGTTGAAGCGCGAGTTCTGGCCGGCGGCCGAGATCTCGCCGCGGTCCTTGTCGGTCTGCGACAGGCGCGGGTCGAGGCGGGCGTAGTCCTGCAGGTTGCGCTGCACGGAGGCCAGGGTGCGCAGCTGCTCGCGGCTCACCGCGGTGCCGGCGCCCATGTTGGTGGTGCTGAAGATCTCGGAACCGACGACTTCGCCGGTCACTTCGACGGCGGCCAGGGTGGCCACGTCTTCGCCCAGGGTGGCGTCGACCGAGGTGGTCTCGGCCAGCTGCAGGTACACGCCCTCGCGGACCTCGGTCACGCCGTCCTTGGTGATCGTGATGGTGTACGGGCCACCAACGCGCAGGCCGCGCGCCGAGTAACGGCCGTCATTGCCGGTGGTGGCCGCCGACACCGAGCCCGAGGGCGTGTGCACGATGGTCACCTGCGCGCCGGACACCGGCTGCGAGTCGGAGCCGACGATGCGGCCGGCGACGGCGCCGGTGGTGTTCTGCGCGAAGGCCGGAGCCGCCGCGAGCGCGAGGGCGAGGCCGAGGGAGAGCTGCGAAAGCCGAACCCGGTTGCGATTGGTCATGGTGTGTAACCCTGTTTTTGGGAAGTGGCGAAAAAAATGCTGCGGCGTCCCGCCGCTGTACCCTTCGGTCGGGTACGGCTTTTCCTTGAAAACTTGCCGGAAGCGTCCCCTGGGACCCCTTAGCAATAACAAGAGTTTAACACGCTAACCGGCTTAGATGTCATTCAGGTTACGGTCCGGCCGGGCGGCGCGGCCCGGGTCCGCCCGGGCTCAGGCCAGCGGGGTGCCCCGGAGGTAGGCCGCGATGCCATCGAGCAGCATCTGCACCGAAAGTGCCACCAAAAGCATGCCCATGAGCCGTTCCACGGCGATCAGGACCCGCATGCCCAGCACCTTGTAGAGGTAGGTGGCCGAGAACAGCAGCACCGCCGTGGCCAGCCAGGCGATCACCAGGGCCAGGCTCCAGTCGCCCATCCGGCCCGGCTCCTGGGCCGCCAGCAGCATCACCGCCGCCATGCCCGAGGGGCCGGCCACCAGCGGGATGGCCATGGGCACGATGAAGGGTTCGCCGCCCGGTACGTCGCCGAACATGCCTTCGGGGCTGGGGAAGATCATCTTCAGGCCGATCAGGAACAGCACGATGCCGCCGGCGATGGACACCGACTCCTGGCGCAGGTGCATCAGCTCGAGCACGTACTTGCCGCCCCAGAGGAAGACGAACAGCACGCCCAGGGCGATCAGCAGCTCGCGCGCCAGCACCCGGCGCCGGCGCTGCGGCGGCAGCGGCTTGAGCAGGCCCAGGAAGACCGGGATGTTGCCCAGCGGGTCGAGGATCAGGAACAGCAGCAGGGCCGCCGAAAGGGTGGTCATGCCGGCACCCGCGGGGCCCAGACCTGGCCGCGCAGCGCGGCGCCGGCCGGCGACAGCAGGTGCACGCAGGCCGGGGCGTAGGCGGCCGGGCCGGGCACGCGCAGCTGGGCCTCGTCGGCATAGGCGCGGGCGCGCAGGTCGGTGCGCATCGGCCCCGGCTCGAGGCCGGCCACGCGCACGGGGGTCATGTCGGTTTCGGCGCTGAGCTGGCGCACCAGCGCGGCCAGGCCCTGCTTGGCCAGGCCGTAGGCGCCCCAGTAGGCCTTGCCCACGCGCGCCGGGTCGTCGGTGACGAACACCACGGCGCTGTCGTCCACCTTGCGCAGCCAGGGCAGGCAGGCCTGGGTGAGCAGCCAGGGCGCGGTGAGGTTGACGTGCAGGCAGCGCACGAAAGCCTCGGGTTCCACCGCCTCCAGCGGCGCCAGGCCGGTGAACTCGGCCGCGCAGTGCAGCAGGCCGTGCAGGCCGCCGAGTTCGACGGCCACCTTTTCCGCGAGCTGGGCGTAGTCGGCCGGGTCGGCGCCGGCCAGGTCGATCGGGTAGATCGCCGGCTCGGGGCCCAGCGCCTTCACTGCGTCGTAGACGCGGTTGAGCTTGGGCACCTTGCGGCCCACCAGCACCACCGTGGCGCCGGCGCGCGCGCAGGCCTTGGCGGCCTCGGCGCCGAGGCCGCCGTGGGCGCCGGTGACCAGCACCACGCGCCCGGCCAGGGCATCGGCGGGCACGGCGGCGGGCGCGGCCGGCGCGGTGCTCATGCCGGCTTCTGCGCCTCGGCGACGATGCGCGCCAGCTCGCCGCTCTCGAGCAGGTCGACGGTGATGTCGCAGCCGCCGATCAGCTCGCCGTTGATGAAAAGCTGCGGGAAGGTCGGCCAGTCCGAATAGCGCGGCAGGTTGGCGCGCACCTCCGGGTCCTCGAGCACGTTGATGCTGTGGAAGCCGGTGGCGCCGGCCGACTTGAGGGCCTGCACGGCGCGGCTGGAGAAGCCGCACATCGGGAACTGCGGCGTGCCCTTCATGAAGAGCACGATCGGGTGGCCTTCGACCTCGGCCTTGATGCGGTCCATGACGCTCATGTGAAAGAAGCTCCGTTTCGCCCGCGGCCGTGGGGGCGGGCCGCGATGGGGCTAGAATTATACGGCTGGGCGCCGCCCGCCGGCGCCTTACCCCACACGAAAGGAGACAGCCCATGGCCATCGAACTGCCCGCCCTGCCCTACGACCGCACCGCGCTCGAGCCGCACATCTCGGCCGAGACCATCGATTTCCACTACGGCAAGCACCACCAGGCCTACGTCACCAACCTCAACAACCAGATCAAGGACACCGAGTTCGAGTCGATGGACCTCGAGTCCATCATCCGCAAGTCCCAGGGCGGCATGTTCAACAACGCCGCGCAGGTGTGGAACCACACCTTCTACTGGAACTGCCTCAAGCCCGGCGGCGGCGGCGAGCCGACCGGCGCCCTGGCCGAGGCCATCAACAAGGCCTTCGGCAGCTTCGCCCAGTTCAAGGAGCAGTTCACCCAGACCGCGCTGACCACCTTCGGCTCGGGCTGGGCCTGGCTGGTGCAGCGTCCGGACGGTTCGCTGGCCCTGGTCAGCACGCCCAACGCCGCCACCCCGCTCACCGGCGCCGACAAGCCGCTGCTCACCTGCGACGTCTGGGAGCACGCGTACTACATCGACTACCGCAACGCGCGCCCGAAGTACGTCGAGTCGTTCTGGAACCTGGTGAACTGGGACTTCGTCGCCAGCCAGATGGCCTGATGGCCCCGGCGCAGCCGCTGCTCGCCATCGACCGGCTGTCCTGCGCCTACGCAGGGCAGCCGGCGGTCAGGGACCTGACGCTGGCGCTCGCGCCCGGCGAGCTCGGTTGCCTGCTCGGGCCCAGCGGCTGCGGCAAGACCACCCTGCTGCGCGCCATCGCCGGCTTCCACGCACCGGCGTCCGGCGCCCTGCTGCTGCGCGGCCGGGATGCCCGGGCGCTGCCACCCGAAGCCCGTGGCCTGGGCTTCGTGTTCCAGGACCTGGCGCTGTTCCCGCACCTGACGGTGGCCGGCAACGTCGCCTTCGGCCTGCACCGCCTGCCCCGCGGCGATCGCGCCGCGCGCGTGGCCGAAACGCTCGCCATGATCGGCCTCGAGGGCCTGGGCGAGCGCTATCCGCATGAACTTTCCGGTGGCCAGCAGCAGCGCGTGGCCCTGGCCCGCTCGCTGGCGCCGCGGCCCGACCTGCTGTTGCTCGACGAGCCCTTCTCCAGCCTCGACGCCGACCTGCGCGGCCGCCTGCGCGACGACCTGCGTGCGCTGCTCAAGCGACTGGGCATCGCCGCCCTGCTGGTGACGCACGACCAGGAAGAAGCCTTCGCCTTCGCCGACACCGTCGGCGTGATGCAGGCGGGCACGCTGCTGCAGTGGGCGCCGGGCTTCGAGCTCTACCACCGCCCGGCCACGCCTTTCGTGGCCAGCTTCGTCGGCGAAGGCCGCTTCCTGCCGGCGATGGTGCTGGCCGGGGGCCGCGTGGCCACGGCGCTGGGCGAACTGGACGTGGCCGGCGAACTGCCCTGGCCGGTGGGCAGCGCGGTGCGCGTGCTGCTGCGCCCGGACGACCTGCACCCGGCCGACGACGGCGGCATCGAAGCCGTGGTCGAGTCGATCGCGTTCCGCGGCGCCGAAACCTTGCACACCCTTTCGCTGCCCGACGGCACCCAGCTCACGGCGCTCGTGCCCAGCCACCAGCAGCGTGCGCCGGGCAGCACGATGCGCGTGCGCCCCGACCTCGCCCACGTGGTCGTCTTCGCCGCCTAGCGCAGACGGGTGATGACGGGGGCGACCTGGGCTTCGCGGCCCAGGGCCTTGCCGACGCGTTCGAGTGCGGCGGCCAGCTCCGCCGGCGTTTCCGCGCGCAGCGTGGCGTGGCCAACCTTGCGGCCTTCGCGCGGCGACTTGCCGTAGTCGTGCCAGTGGCCGCCCGGCTCGGCCAGCACCGGCGCGGCCGCCGGCATCTCGCCGATCCAGTTGAGCATGCAGCTGTGGCCCACCGCGCGCACGTCGCCCAGCGGCAGGCCGAGCACGGCGCGCAGGTGGTTCTGGAACTGCGAGGTTTCGGCGCCCTCGATCGTCCAGTGGCCGGAGTTGTGCACGCGCGGCGCCATCTCGTTGGCCACCAGCACGCCGTCGCGCAGGAACAGCTCGAGCGCGAACACGCCCACGTAATCGAGCGCCTCGGCCACGCGGCGCGCGGCGTCGAGCGCCTGCGCCTGCAGCGCGGCGTCGGCGCTGGCCGGCGCGAGGCTGGCCGAGAGGATGCCGTCGACGTGCCAGTTCTCGGT
Source organism: Arenimonas sp. SCN 70-307 (assembly GCF_001724815.1). Classification (GTDB taxonomy): domain Bacteria; phylum Pseudomonadota; class Gammaproteobacteria; order Xanthomonadales; family Xanthomonadaceae; genus Arenimonas. The sequence goes on from NZ_MEDO01000012.1 coordinate 45,791, forward strand.
CAGCGGCCAGGCACGCAGCGCGCCGTCGCGGCCGCGCACCGCCACCACCGACAGCTCGCGCTGGAAGGCGACGAAACCCTCGAGGATCAGGCCCACGCGCGCGGCCTGCGCACCCAGCGTGGCCCAGGCGGCGTCGGCATCGGCCGGCGACTTGATGCGGAATTGGCCCTTGCCGTCGTAGCCCAGGCGGCGGGTCTTGAGGATGCAGGGCGTGCCGACGGCGGCGATGGCGGCGTCGAGCTCGTCGCGCGTATCGACGGTGGCGAACTCCGGCACCGGGATGCCGAGCTCGCGGAACAGGGTCTTCTCGGCCAGGCGGTCCTGGGCCACGGACAGCGCACGCGGGTTCGGGAACACCGGCACGCGCTCGGCCAGCCAGCGGGCGCTTTCGGCCGGCACGTTCTCGAAATCGAAGGTGGCCACGTCCACGCGGCGCGCGAACTCGGCCAGCGCGGCCTCGTCGCGATAATCAGCCTCGAGCAGCGGCGCGAACTGCGCGGCGCAGGCGTCGGCGGTGGAATCGAGCACCAGGAAGCGCAGGCCGAGCGGCGCGCCGGCCAGGGCCATCATGCGGGCCAGCTGCCCGCCGCCGAGGATGCCGACCGTGGTCACGGCAGGCGCGGGTCGGCGTGGGCGAGCACGTCGCGGGTCTGCTGCTCGCGGAAGCGCGCCAGCGCCTCGCGCACGGCCGGGTCCTGCGCGGCGACGATGGCGGCGGCGAACAGGCCGGCATTGGCCGCGCCCGCCACGCCGATGGCGAAGGTGGCCACCGGGATGCCGGCCGGCATCTGCACGATCGAAAGCAGCGAGTCGAGGCCGTTGAGCGCCTTGCTCTGCACCGGCACGCCGAGCACCGGCACGGCGGTCATCGCCGCCACCATGCCCGGCAGGTGCGCGGCGCCACCGGCGCCGGCGATGACCGCGCGCAGGCCGCGCGCCTCGGCGGACTTGGCGTACTCGGCCAGCAGGTCGGGCGTGCGGTGCGCGGAGACCACCTTCACTTCGTGCGGCACGCCCAGCTTCTCGAGCCGGTCGACGGCATGCTGCATCGTCTCCCAGTCGGACCGGGAGCCCATGATCACCCCGACCAGCGGGTTCTTGGCGGCTTGGTTCATGGCGGGCGGCTTTGGCAAAACGCTATTCTAGACCCAAGCCCCCGAACCGGACACCGGCCACGCCATGGACCGCAAATTGCTCGACATCCTCTGCTGCCCCGCCAGCAAGCAGCCGCTGGCCCTGCTGGCCGGCGACGACCTGGCCCGGCTCAACCGCGCCATCGCCGCCGGCGGCATCGTGCGCGCCGACGGCAGCGCCCAGGCCGAGGCGCTGGCGGAAGCCCTGGTCACCCGCGACCGCCGCACCGTCTACCGCGTGGACGACGGCATCCCCGTGCTGCTGGCCGACGAGGCGCTCGACACCGGCCAGGTCGCCGATTTCCCGCGCTGACATGGCCCTGCCCCCGAGCCCGCCCGCGCCCGAGGTGGTGGCCGGGGATGTCGCCCGCGCCCTGGCCGAAGACCTCGGCCCCGGCGACGCCACCGCCGACCTGCTGCCCGACGGCCCGGCCCAGGCCTACGTCATCGCCAAGGAGGCCGGCGTCGTCGCCGGCCGGCCCTGGTTCGACGCCTGCTTCCGCCGCCTCGACCCGGAGGTGCGCATCGACTGGCGCGTCGCCGAGGGCCAGGCCGTGGCCGCCGGCACGGTGCTGGTGACCCTGGCGGGGCGGGCCCGCGCCCTGGTCAGCGCCGAACGCCCGGCCCTGAATTTCCTGCAGACGCTCTCGGCCACCGCCAGCCGCACCGCCGAATGCGTGGCCGCGCTGGCCGGCAGCCGCACGCGCGTGCTCGACACCCGCAAGACCCTGCCCGGCCTGCGCCAGGCGCAGAAGTACGCGGTGCGCGCCGGCGGAGGCCTCAACCACCGCATGGGCCTGTACGACGCGGTGATGCTCAAGGAAAACCACATCCACGCCGCCGGCTCGATCGCCGCGGCCGTGGCCGCGGCGCGCCGCCTGCACCCGGCGCTGCCGCTGATCATCGAGGTCGAAACCCTCGACGAACTCGACCAGGCGCTCGCGGCCGGCTGCGACCGCATCCTGGTCGACGAATTCTGCGACGCCGACCTGCGCGAGGCCGTGCGCCGCGCCGCGGGGCGCATTCCGCTGGAGGTGTCGGGCGGCGTCACGCTCGGGCGCCTGGCGGCGCTGGGCGAGATCGGCGTGGACTACGTCTCGATCGGCGCGCTCACCAAACACGTGCAGGCGCTCGACCTCTCCCTGCGCCTCGGCCCGCCGCCCGCCTGATGCCCGGGCTCAGCCGCGGCTGAGCACCAGGGCGACGATGACCACGATCGCGGCCGCCGTCAGCATGATCGGCACCCACTTGCTCATGCCGCCCGAGGCCGCCGGCGCGGCCGCGTCGCCGGGCTTGGCCAGGCGCGTGGCCTGCTGGGCCATCTCCATGCCCGGGGCCACGAGGATGAAGCGCACCGCGTCCAGGCGCAGCTCGTCGCCGGGCTTGAGGAAGCCCTGCTGCACGCGCTTGCCATTGATGTAGGTGCCGTTGGAGGAACCGAGGTCTTCGACCGAAACGCCGTCCTGCGTTGGCTTGACCAGCGCGTGGCGTCGCGAGATCTCGTCGGCGGCCACCGGGATGTCGGCTTCGGCCGCACGACCGATCACCACCGGCCCCTGCACCGGGAAGACCTTGCCAAACACCGCGCCGGACACGCCGCGCAGCAGGTACTTGGGCACGGCCATGCGCACGCGCGTGGCCCCGGTGTCTTCTTCGTCCGCAGCGGCCGCGGCGGCGGCGCTGGCAGGCACCGCGCGCGCGGCCTCGACCACCATGAAGCGCGCCTGCACCGGGCCGATGCCGATCGTGTCGCCGGCGCGCAGCGCCATGATGTCGGCCACCGGCTTGCCGTTGACGCTGACCTCCCCGCCCCCGTCGGGCACCTGCAGGTTGGCGCCGGTACCGGTGACGTGGATTTCGCAGTGGCGCTCGAGCACGCCGTCGACGGAAAGCACCACCGCGCCTTCGGCCGAGCGGCCGATGCGGTTGACGCCGTGGCTCAGCAGCACCTGCGGATGTTCGCCATTGGGAAACACCAGTTTCATTTCGCTCTCCTGCGATTCGGCGCGTGCCGCCGGCGGGGCGGGTCCGGCCCTATCTTAGCCATGTGAAGGCGATGCGGGCAGGGGTCGCCTTGTGGTGTGCGCCGACCGCCCCCACACTGCCCGCATGCTCACCACCCTGCTGCTGTCGGTCCTCGCGATGGGCCTGCTTGTCTTCTGGTTTTCCGGCCGCGCCGCGGCCGAGGCCGCCACTGTCATCGGACAGCGCGCCTGTACACGCGCGGGCGTGCAGTGGCTCGACCACAGCGTGCACCTGCTGGCGATCCGCGTGCGCCGCGGCCCCGACGGCTGGCTGGGCCTGGAGCGCCATTTCGGCTTCGAATACTCCACCGGCGGCGAAGACCGCCACGCCGGCCGCATCGTCATGCACGGCAAGCGGCTGCGCGCCCTGGCCGGGCCGATGCCGCCGGAAAACGCGCTGCACTGAGCGCGCCTACTTCACCACGCGCAGGTGGCTGCGCCGCGGCGGCTCGCCGCCACCGCCGTCCGGGCCGGCCGGCGGCTCGGGTCCTTCGCCCGCCTCGCCGCTGCCGTCGTCGGGCAGCATCATGCCCTGCCCCGTTTCCTGGGCGTAGATCGCCAGCACGGCCGACACCGGCACGTACACCGACTGGCTGACGCCGCCGAAACGCGCGAGGAAGCCCACGCCCTGGTTGTCGATATGCAGCTGGGCGACGGCGCGCGGGGCGATGTTGAGCACCACCCGGCCGTCCTTCACCGACGACGCAGGCACCTGCACGCCCTCGCTGGTGGCGTCCACGAGCAGGTGCGGGGTCATGCCGTTGTCGTTGATCCACTCGTTCAGCGCCCGCAGCAGGTAGGGGCGGTTGGAACCCATCCGGGGCGTATCGGTCATTGCGGCAGGTCGCGCAGGCCTTTCTCTTCGGGGGTCAGGCTGCGCAGGTAGGCGGGGTTGCGGAAGATGCGGTTGCCGTAGTCCTCGATGAGCTTGGCCTCCTTGGGAAGCTGCACGCCGAGCGCCGGCAGGCGCCAGATGATGGGGGCAATGGCGCAATCGGCCAGGCTCATCTCGGGGTTGAGGAAGAACTTGGAGGCCTTGAACAGCGGCAGCGAGGCCAGCAGCAGTTCCTTCAGGCGCTTGCGGCCGGCGTCGGCCTGGGCCTTGGTGCCGTGCTGGATGGCCTGCACGTGCGGCACCCAGTCGTGCTCGAGTCGCAGCATCGCCAGGCGGAGCCGGGCGCGCGAGAGCGGGTCGACCGGCATCAGGGGCGGGTGCGGATAGCGCTCGTCGAGGTATTCGGACACCACCGAGGCGGCATAGAGCACCAGGTCGCGGTCCACCAGCGTCGGCACCGAGTGGTAGGGGTTGAGGTCGACCAGGTCTTCGGGCGGGTTGGCCGGGTCCACCGGAACCAGTTCATAGCTGACGCCCTTGGCGGCCAGCACCAGCCTCACGCGGTGGCAGACCACGCAGTCGCGGGCGGAAAACAGGGTCAGGGCATTACGCAAACGCGGACTGGCTGCCATCAAGAAGGTCCCCCGGGGTGCCGCCGGCCCCTGCCAGCGGTTTTCACGAGCCCTGACCATGCCCGAAATGCCCGGTTTCCCGCAAGACGGTGCCCCGGAAAACAAAGGGCCGCCCGAAGGCGGCCCCAAGCCATTGATTCCCTTGGGGAATCAGTGAACGTCGCGCCAGAACTCCAGCTTCAGCAGGTAGGCGATGAAGGTGAAGAAGGCCAGGAAAAGCAGCACCCAGACGCCGATCGACTCGCGCTTGAGGGCCGCCGGCTCGGCGACGTACTCAAGGAAGGCGCTGATGTCGCGGGCGACGCGGTCGAACTCCTGCGGCGACAGGCGGCCGGGGCTGGCCAGCTCGAGGCGGACCAGGTGCGGCTGGCCGTCGGCGCCCTGGTCGTAGACCGGACGCTGGATGCCCTGCAGCTCCCAGAACACGTTGGGCATCGAGGCGCCCGGGAAGACCGTGTTGTTCCAGCCCATCGGACGGGCTTCGTCGATGTAGAAGCCCTTGAGGTAGGTGTAGATCCAGTCCGAACCGCCGTGCTTGGCGCGGGCGGTGAGGCTCAGGTCCGGCGGGGCCTTGCCGAACCAGGCATTGCCGTCGCCGGCGTTGATGCCGGTGTGGATGTTCTCGCCGATGCGGGCCTGGGCCGGCATCAGGTGCTGCTCGACCAGCTCCGGCGGCAGGTCCAGGTCCGAGGCGATGCGCGAGTAGCGGTGCAGCGACAGCGCATGGCAGCCGGCGCAGTAGTTCATGTACAGGCCGGCGCCACGCTGCAGCGAGGCCTTGTCGCTCAGGTCGGTCCCGGCCGATTCCAGCTTGACGGCGGGGCCGGCGGCGAAGCCGAGGGCCGGCGCGAAAGCCAGCAGGAGGGCGAAGAGGCGCAGCTTAGTCATGCGAGGGCACCCGCTCGGGAACGGCCTTGGTCTGGCCCCAGGTGGACCAGAAAGGCATGAAGATGAAGAAGGCGAAGTAGTACGCGGTGAGGATGCGCGCCACCAGCTTCTGGGTGTCGGAGCCGCTCTGCGCACCCAGCCAGCCCAGCACCACGAAGCTGACCACGAACAGGGCGATCAGGATCTTGTGCAGCATCGGGCGGTAGCGGATCGAGCGCACCTTGCAGCGGTCGAGCCACGGCAGGGCGAACAGGATCAGGGTGGCGCCGCCCATCACGATCACGCCGAACAGCGGGTGCGGGATGGCGCGCAGCATCGCGTAGAACGGGGTGAAGTACCACACCGGCTTGATCAGCGCCGGGGTCACCAGCGGGTCGGCGGCCATGAAGTTGTCCCACTCCAGGAACCAGCCGCCCATCGCCGGGGCGAAGAACACGATGAAGGCGAAGATCATCAGGAAGAAGCCGGCGCCGAACAGGTCCTTCACCGTGTAGTACGGGTGGAAGGGGATGCCGTCCTTGGGCTTGCCGGTGTCCTTGTCCTTGACCTTCTTGATGTCCACGCCCTCGGGGTTGTTCGAACCCACTTCGTGCAGGGCACCGAGGTGCAGCACGACGAGCAGCAGCAGCACCAGCGGCAGGGCGATGACGTGCAGGGCGAAGAAGCGGTTGAGGGTGGCGTCGGCGACCAGGTAGTCGCCGCGGATCCACTCGGTCAGCTCGCCGCCGATGAACGGGATGGTGCCGAACAGGTTGATGATCACCTGCGCGCCCCAGTACGACATCTGGCCCCAGGGCAGCACGTAGCCCATGAAGGCCTCGGCCATCAGTACCAGGAAGATGACCACGCCCAGCACCCAGACCAGCTCGCGCGGCTTCTGGTACGAGCCGTAGATCAGGCCGCGGAACATGTGCAGGTACACCACGACGAAGAACAGCGAGGCGCCGGTGGAGTGCATGTAGCGGATCAGCCAGCCCCACTCGACGTCGCGCATGATGTACTCGACCGAGTTGAAGGCCTCGGCCGCGGACGGCTTGTAGTGCATCGTCAGGAAGATGCCCGTGACGATCTGGTTGACCAGCACCAGCAGGGCCAGCGAACCGAAGTAGTACCAGAGGTTGAAGTTCTTCGGAGCGTAGTACTCCGACATGTGCTTCTTGTACGCCGGGATCAGGCCCGGGGTACGGTCGTTGAACCAGGTGGTGACCGTCTCGACGGTGCGGTTGATGACGTTGGCCATTACGCGGCTCCCTCCGGCGGAACACCCACGATGACGCGGTTGTCGTCAACGAAGTGGTAAGGCGGGACCTCGAGGTTCGACGGGGCCGGGACGCCCTGGTAAACGCGGCCGGCGAGGTCGAAGCGCGAGTTGTGGCACGGGCAGTAGAAGCCGCCCTGCCACTCGCCGTCGAAGGCCTGCGGCTGCAGTTCCGGGATGTAGCTCGGCGAGCAGCCCAGGTGGGTGCAGATGCCGACGATCACGGCCACTTCGGGCTTGATCGAGCGCACTTCGTTGCGGGCGAAGGCCGGCGTCTGGTCGGCGTTCTCGGACGCCGGGTCGCGCAGGCGGTCGTTGAGCGTCGGCAGCGCGGCCAGCTGCTCCGGCGTGCGCTTGAAGATCCACACCGGCTTGCCGCGCCACTGCACGATCATGCGCATGCCCGGCTCGAGGTCGATCTTGCTGATGTCGACCTCGACCGGCGCGCCGGCCGTCTGGGCCCGTGCGCTGGGCTTCCAGGAACTGAGGAACGGCACCGCGGCGAACCCGACGCCCACCGCGCCGACAACGGCGGTGGTTGCGGTCAGGAAGCGGCGGCGCCCCGTGTTGACCCCTTCGTTAGCCATCCGGCTCTCCGAAACGTTTGCTAAGTGGCTGAAAACCCAAGGGCCGGTCCCGAAGGGGCCGGCAAAGACGCGCAATTGTAGCGGACGCGGCGCGACACGGACAACGCCGCGTGCCGGGGCCGGCGCGCGGGCCTCAGTTGGCCGCCAGGGCCCCGCGGTAGCGCTCGGCCAGCTGGCCCACGCGCTGCACGTAGCGCTGGGTCTCGGCGTAGGGCGGCACGCCGCCGTGGCGGTCCACGGCGCCTTCGCCGGCGTTGTAGCCAGCGGCGGCCAGGGTCAGGTTGCCCTCGTAGCGCTTGAGCAGCCAGGCCAGGTACTGCACGCCGCCGCGGATGTTCTGGGCCGGATCGAACACGTCCGAGACGCCGAAGCGCTCGGCGGTGGCCGGGATCAGCTGCATCAGGCCCTGGGCCCCGGCATGCGAGACCGCATTGGGCCGGAAGGCCGACTCGGCATGGATGACCGCGCGCACCACGGCCTCGTCCACCCCGAACTCCTGGGCCGCCGCCCGCACCTCGCCGGCATAGGCATCGAGGTTGAGCCGCACGGTGCCGAAATCGACGCCCGGCAGCAGGCCGCAGGCGTAGCAGGTCTCGACGTAGCTGAACAACATTTGCGCGCCGCCGCCGGCCGGGCGGACGTTGGTGTAGTGCACCACGCCGTCGCGTTCGTACTTGTAGATGGCGCCGCGGGTGACGCGGGCGCCGCTGGTTGCGGCCGGCGCCGCCGGCAGGGCCTGGCCCGCCGAGGCGGTGTGGAACTGCACGGCCGGGCGCGGCCCGCCGCCGCCCCCGGCGGCCGGGGTGGCCACGGGCGCGGCCGGCGCCGCGGCGCGGGGCCGGGCGTCCGAAGCCCGGTAGGTGGTGGCCACGGTGCAGTGCGCGCCCGGCACCTTCTTGCTGGAGAAATTGGGCACGCCGTCGGCACCGGTGCACCGGTACAGCGTGCCGGCGGCCGCCGGATGGGCGGCGGCCAGCAGCAGGACGGCCAGCAGGGGCACGTGGCGGCTCATGGGCGCGAGGTTTACTCCTTGCCGGGGCGCTTGCCAAGGCTTTCCGGGGCGAACGGGGCCGGGGCGCCGGCCAGGACAGCCGCCCCGGGGCTACAATACGCCCCCCTTCCGGAACGGATTAAGCGCCGACATGCCCGGGACTTCGCCCGCCAGAGGCAAGCTCTACATCAAGACCCACGGTTGCCAGATGAACGAGTACGACTCGGCCCGCATGGCCGACGTGCTCGCCGCCGAACACGGCCTGGAACTGACCGACGACGAGGCCGAGGCCGACGTCATCCTGGTCAACACCTGCTCGATCCGCGAGCGGGCCCAGGAGAAGGTGTTCTCCCAGCTCGGCCGCTGGAAGCACCTCAAGAAGGAAAAGCCGGTGCTGATCGGCGTCGGCGGCTGCGTGGCCAGCCAGGAGGGCGAGGCCATCCTCAAGCGCGCGCCCTTCGTCGACCTGGTGTTCGGCCCGCAAACCCTGCACCGCCTGCCCGGCATGATCGAGGCGCGGCGCGAGAGCGGCCGGCCGCAGGTGGACATCAGCTTCCCCGAGATCGAGAAGTTCGACCGCATGCCCGAGCCGCGCGCCGAAGGGCCCACGGCCTTCGTGTCGATCATCGAGGGCTGCTCGAAGTACTGCAGCTTCTGCGTGGTGCCCTACACCCGCGGCGAGGAAGTCAGCCGCCCCTTCGACGACGTGCTGCTCGAGTGCGCGCAGCTGGCGGCGCAGGGCGTGCGCGAGATCCACCTGCTGGGCCAGAACGTCAACGCCTACCGCGGCGCCACCGCCGAGGGCGACGAGGCCGACCTGGCGCTGCTGATCCGCGCCATCGCCCAGATCGAAGGCGTCGGCCGCATCCGCTACACCACCTCGCACCCGGTCGAGTTCACCGATTCGCTCATCGAGGCCCACCGCGACGTGCCGCAGCTGGCCGCCTTCCTGCACCTGCCGGTGCAGTCGGGCAGCGACCGCATCCTGGCGGCGATGAAGCGCGGCCACACCGCGCTGGAGTACAAGGCCAAGCTGCGCCGCCTGCGCGAGGCCCGGCCCGACATCACGATCAGCTCGGACTTCATCGTCGGCTTCCCGGGCGAAACCGACCGCGATTTCGAGGCGACGATGAAGCTGATCGAGGACATCGGCTTCGACCAGAGCTTCTCCTTCGCCTACTCGCGGCGCCCGGGCACGCCGGCCGCCAACCTGCACGACGAGGTGCCGGCGGCGGTGGCCAACGAGCGCCTGCAGCGCCTGCAGGCGGCCATCAACGCCAACGCCCGCCGCTACGCCGAGGCCATGGTGGGCACCGTCCAGCGCGTGCTGGTCGAAGGCCCCAGCGCCAAGGACCCCGACGAGCTGACCGGCAAGACCGAGAACATGCGCAACGTGAACTTCCCCGGCGGCAAGCGCCTCGTCGGCCAGTTCGTGGACGTGCGCATCACCGAGGCCCGCACCAACTCCCTGCGCGGCGAGGTGGTCCAGACCGCATGAGCAAGCACGCGACGCACCGGGATTTCGTGCTCGAGCCCCAGGACGTGGGCCGGCTGGCCAACCTGGCCGGGCCCTTCGACGAGCACCTGCGCCTGCTGGAGCTGCGCCTGGGCGTGGAGATCGCCAACCGCGGGCACGTGTTCCGCGTCACGGGCGAGGAAAAGCCGGTGGACGTTGCCGAGAAGCTGCTGCGCGCGCTCTACGACGAAACCGCCACCGAGGTGCTCGACCCGCACAAGTTGCACCTGCGCCTGGGCGAGGCCAGCCTCGGCCACCTCGACGAGTCCTACTCGCCGCAGGAAGTGGCCATCAAGGTCAAGCGCGGCACCGTGCGCGGCCGCGGCGCCAACCAGCAGAAGTACCTGCACGCCATCGCCACCCACGACATCAACTTCGGCATCGGCCCGGCCGGCACCGGCAAGACCTTCCTGGCCGTGGCCATGGCGGTCGAGGCGCTCAATGAAAGCCGCGTGCAGCGCCTGCTGCTCGTGCGCCCGGCGGTGGAGGCCGGCGAGAAGCTGGGCTTCCTGCCCGGCGACCTGAGCCAGAAGGTCGACCCCTACCTGCGCCCGCTCTACGACGCGCTCTACGAGATGCTGGGCGTGGAGAAGGTGGCCAAGCTGCTCGAGCGCAACGTCATCGAGGTGGCACCGCTGGCCTACATGCGCGGCCGCACGCTCAACGACGCCTTCGTCATCCTCGACGAGGCGCAGAACACCACCATCGAGCAGATGAAGATGTTCCTCACCCGTATCGGCTTCGGCTCCACCGCCGTCGTCACCGGCGACCTGAGCCAGATCGACCTGCCCAAGCACCAGAAATCGGGCCTGCGCGACGCCATCGACGTGCTGCGCGGCGTGGAGGGCATCAGCTTCAACTTCTTCACCGCCCGCGACGTGGTCCGCCACCCGCTGGTGGCGCGCATCGTGCGGGCTTACGATGCCCGCGACGGCAAGGAGTCGCAGGAATGACCAAGGGTCCCGTCCAGCTCGACGTCGGCGTCAGCTACGGCCTGCCCCGCAAGGGCCTGCCGGCGGCCACCAGCTTCCGCAAATGGGCCGCGGCCGCCGCCAGGGGGCGCATCCGCAAGGCCGACCTGGCCATCCGGCTGGTGGACGAGAAGGAGGGCCGCGCCCTCAACCACCACTACCGCGGCAAGGACTACGCCACCAACGTGCTCAGCTTCCCGGCCGACCTGCCGGACGGCGTGGACCTGCCCCTGCTGGGCGACCTGGTGATCTGCGCCCCCGTGGTGGCCCGCGAGGCCCGCGAGCAGGGCAAGGACCTGGCCGCCCACTACGCCCACCTCACCGTGCACGGCGTGCTGCACCTGCTGGGCCTGGACCACGAGGACGAGCGCGAGGCCGAGGCCATGGAGCAGCTCGAACGCGAGATCCTGGCCGGCCTGGGCCTGCCCGACCCGTATTGAAGCAAAGGTACCAGGTTCATTTTCCCGGGCCGGGACGGGGCATTTGCAGGGTCTTCCCCCGGGAAAATGAACCTGGTACCGGTCTCGGGTAAACTCGGGTTTCCGCCGCCCTGCGGCGCACCACCCCAGAGAAATGTCCGAAGACTCCCCTAGTAGCCCGCCGGAACGCCGCTCCTGGCTCGAACGCCTGAGCCTGGCCTTTTCCGGCGAACCCCGGACCAGGGACGACCTGGTCGAGATCCTGCGCGAGGCCCAGGCCAACGGCCTGCTCGAGCCCGACACATTGAAGATGCTCGAGGGCGCCCTGTCGGTGTCCGAGCAGCAGGTCGGCGACATCATGGTCCCGCGCTCGCAGATGGTGTCCCTGCCCATCGATGCGCCCTTCATGGAACTGATGCGGCTGGTGGTCGAGTCCGGCCACTCGCGCTTCCCGGTGCACGGCGAGGACCGCGACGAAATCCTCGGCATCCTGCTGGCCAAGGACCTGCTGCGCGGCATGGTCAGCGACAACGGCCCGGGCACCATCCGCGAGCTGCTGCGCCCGGCGGTGCTGATCCCCGAATCCAAGCGCCTGAACGTGCTGCTCAAGGAGTTCCGGCTCTCGCGCAACCACATGGCCATCGTGGTGGACGAGCACGGCGGCGTCGCCGGCCTGGTCACCATCGAGGACGTGCTCGAGCAGATCGTCGGCGAGATCGACGACGAGCACGACGACGCCGACGAGACCAAGCTCATCGCCGCCCAGGCCGACGGCCAGTTCATGGTGGACGCGCTCACGCCGATCGAGGACTTCAACGAGCGCTTCGGCGCCGACTTCCCCGACGACGAGTACGACACCATCGGCGGACTGGTCACCGCCGCCATCGGCCACCTGCCGGAGGCGGGCGAGGAGCTGGCCCTGGGCCGCTTCCACTTCCGCGTCGGCCGCGCCGACGGCCGCCGCGTGCACACCTTCGTGGTCAGCGTGCATGGCGAGGACTGAGCGCCGGCGCGCACCGGCCCTGCTGCTCGCCCTGCTCTGCCTGGCCTGGCTGCTGCCGGGCCTGGCCGCGGCCGCCGCGCCGCGCATCGGCGTGATGACGATGGAGCCGGGCGAGATCTTCTTCGAACGCTTCGGCCACAACAGCGTCGTCGTGCAGGACCCGGCCACCGGCCAGGCCCTGAGCTACAACTTCGGTTTCTTCGACCTCGACGAGCCCGGCTTCCACCGGAACTTCGTGCGTGGGCGCATGGAGTACCGGCTCGAGGTGCTGCCGCTCGAGCGCGACCTGGCCTACTACCGCCAGGTCGGCCGCGGCGTGGTGGTGCAGTGGCTGGCGCTGGAACCGACGCAGGCCCGCGAACTGGCCGATGCCCTGGCGGAGAACGCCCGGCCCGAAAACGCCCGCTACGTCTACGACTACTACACCGCCAACTGCTCCACGCGCGTGCGCGACGCCATCGACCGCGCCGTGGGCGGGCAGCTGCAAGCCCAGCTGATCGGCCGCTCCCAGGGCAACACCTGGCGCAGCGAATCGGTGCGACTGGCGGCGCCGGCGCCGTGGATGGCGCTGGGCTTCCACCTCGGCCTGGGCGGCAGCGCCGACCGGCCGCTGTCGCGCTGGGAGGAGGCGTTCATCCCGATGCGCCTGCGCGACGCGCTGCGCGAATCGAAGCTGCCCGATGGCCGGCCGCTGGTGGCCACCGAGCAGACCCTGCTGCCGCATCGCCTGGTGCCACCGCCGGCGGAGGCACCGCAGCTGACGGGCAAGGCCTTCCTGGCCGGCCTGGCGCTGGCGGCGCTGGTGCTGCTGGCGGGCAAGCGCGCGCCGCGCGCGCTGGCCGGATTCGCCCTGGTGTTCTGGACCGTCGCGGGCCTGGCCGGGGGGGTGATGGCCTTCATCTGGCTGGGCAGCGCCCACACCGCCGGCCACGCCAACCAGAACCTGCTGCTGCTCAGTCCGCTGTGCCTGGCCCTGCTGCCCGGCGGCTGGGCGCGGCTGCGCGGGCGCGAACCGTCGGGGCGCTTCCGCGTGCTGCTGTGGATCGTGACCGGAAGCGCCGCCCTGGCCGGCTTCCTCAAGTTCCTGCCCTTCCTGCCCCAGCAGAACGTGGAGTGGGTCGTGCTGCTGCTGCCGCTACACTGGGCCCTGCTGCGCAGCCTGGACCCGAAGCGATGAACACCTGCGTCGTCAACTGCGTGCGCTACGGCCGCGACGGCGGCCGGCGCGACATCACCCTGGACGAAATAAGCGACGTGCTGGCGGTGGACGACGGCAGCTTCGTCTGGGTGGGGCTGTACGAGCCGGGCGAGGAGCTGCTGGACAAGCTGCAGGAGGAGTTCGACCTGCACGACCTGGCCGTCGAGGACGCGCACCACGCGCACCAGCGACCCAAGATCGAGGCCTATGGCAATTCGCTGTTCATCGCCGTGCACACCGCGCAGGCGCAGGATGGCAAGGTGAGCTTCGGCGAAACCCACCTCTTCGTCGGGCCGCGCTACCTGGTGACGGTGCGCCACGGCACCTCGCTGTCCTACAACACGGTGCGCGCCCGCTGCGAGCGCGAGCCCGAGCTGCTGGCGCTGGGCCCCACCTACGGCCTGTACGCCGTGCTCGACTTCATCGTCGACAATTACCTGCCCATCGTCGACGAGTTCCGCGACCAGCTCAACGAGCTCGAACACGACATCTTCGCCGAGAGCTTCAGCCGCGACACGGTGCGCAAGCTCTACGACCTCAAGCGCGAGCTGACCCGCCTGCGCCTGGCGGTGACGCCGATGCAGGACATCACCGGCCAGCTGACCCGCGTGCACACGCACCTGGTGGGCGAAGAGATGCGGTTGTACTTCCGCGACGTGTACGACCACATCCTGCGCGTGTCCGACGCCACCGACACCCTGCGCGAGATGCTCACCGCGGCGATGTCGGTGAACCTGGCCCTGGTCACGGTGGCCCAGGGCGAGGTGGTCAAGCGCCTGGCCGGCTGGGCCGCGCTGCTGGCCGCGCCCACGCTGATCACCAGCTGGTACGGCATGAACTTCCCGCACATGCCCGAGTTCGCCACCCGCTTCGGCTACGCCGGCGTCATCGGCGTCACGGCCCTGGTCGTCGGCGGCCTGTTCCTCCTCCTGCGCCGCGCCCGCTGGCTCTAAGAAACGGGGTCAGGTTCACTTATGCCCCGGGCCCGACGGGCCCCGGGGCATAAGTGAACCTGACCCCGTTTCTTTGCTTGACGGAGGTCAAGGCGGGGCCGGGCGGCGGGCGGCAGGATGCCTGCCATGGCCGCCATCCCCCCCTTCGACGCTGAGCTGCTCCGCCGCTACGACCGGCCGGGGCCGCGCTATACCTCCTATCCGACCGCGCCGCAGTTCAAGCCCGGCTTCGGCGCCGCCGACTTCGCCCGCGCCGCCCGCCTGAGCAACGACGACCCGATCCCGCGCCGCCTGTCGATCTACGCGCACGTGCCGTTCTGCTTCAGCCCCTGCTTCTACTGCGGCTGCAACCGCATCATCACCCGCGACAAGGCCCGCGCCGACACCTACCTGGCGCGGCTGGTGCGCGAGGTGGCGATGCTCGGCCCGCTGTTCGACCGCGACCGCGAGGTGGTGCAGATCCACCTCGGCGGCGGCACCCCGAACTTCTTCAGCGCCTCGCAGATCGGCGAACTGCTCGAGAGCTTCAACACCCATTTCCGTTTCAGCCAGTCCCCCACCCGCGACTTCTCCATCGAGCTCGACCCGCGGTTCGTCGAGGCCGGCGACATCGAGGCCCTGGCCTTCATGGGCTTCAACCGAGCAAGCCTCGGCGTGCAGGACTTCGACCCGAGGGTGCAGGCGGCGGTCAACCGGATCCAGTCGGTGGAAGAGACACAGGCCGTGATCGATGCCTGCCGCCGCCATGGTTTCCGCTCGGTGAACGTGGACCTGATCTACGGCCTGCCGCTGCAGTCCCGCGAAGGATTCGGCAAGACCCTCGACACCGTGGTCGCCACCCGCCCCGACCGCCTGGCCGTCTACAGCTACGCGCACATGCCCCAGCTGTTCCGCCCGCAGAAGCAGATCGACGAGTCGCAGCTGCCCAGCGCCGAGGACAAGCTGGGCCTGCTGCAGCTGGCGATCGAAAAACTCTCGGCCGCCGGCTACCGCTACATCGGCATGGACCACTTCGCCCTGCCCGGCGACGACCTGTCGATCGCCCAGGAGAAGGGCGGCCTGCACCGAAATTTCATGGGCTACACCACCCACGCCGACTGCGACCTGGTGGGCATGGGTGTGAGCGCGATCAGCCACGTCGGCGACACCTACAGCCAGAACCCGCGCGACCTGCCCAGCTGGGAGATCGCCATCGACGAAGGCCGCCTGCCCACCTGGCGCGGCATGCAGCTCGACGCCGACGACAACCTGCGGGCCGACCTGATCCAGCAGCTGATGTGCCAGGGCGAGGTCGATATCCCGGCCCTCGAGGAGCGCCACGAGATCAACTTCGGCGTCTATTTCGCCGACGAACTGGCCCGGCTGGAGCCCCTGCAGGCCGACGGCCTGGTCGAGGTTTCGGCCGACCGGATCACGGCGACCTCGCGCGGGCGCCTGCTGCTGCGTATCATCGCGGCATGTTTCGACCGCTACCTGCACCAGGCCCAGGCCGAGCCCGCGCGCTTCTCCAAGGCCATCTGAGCCCGACGGGGGTACCCGCGTGAGCCCGACGGCCCGCCGGCCCCGGCACAATCCCATTGCCGACGACGGCGACGAGCTGCGCTTTTGCAGCACCTGCGCCTTCTCCGACGCCTGCCTGTCCCAGGGCTACGGCAAGTCCGACCTGATGGACCTGCACGTGCTGGTCGAGCATGTCGGGCCCTACCACGAGGGCGAGCACATCTTCCGCGAGGGCGACGAGTTCAACGCCATCGCCGCGGTGCGTGCCGGCACGGTCAAGACCTACGTACTCGACGCCTCCGGCCACGAACAGGTGCTGGGGTTCCACCTGCCGGGCGAGATCATCGGCCTCAACGCCATTTCCGAGGCCCGCTACCCCTGCAACGCGGTGGCGCTGGACACGGTGATGCTGTGCCGGTTCTCGTTCCCGAAGATGGCGCTGCTGGCCACCCGCATGCCCGGGCTGCAGGCCCAGCTGTTCCGGCTGCTGAGCCAGGACATCGGCAAGGCCGCCCTGCTGGCCGGCGACTACAGCGCCGACCAGCGCATGGCCGCCTTCCTGGTGGCGCTGTCGCGGCGTTTCGCCCAGCGCGGCTTTTCGGCCACCCGCCTGCACCTGACCATGACCCGCACCGACATGGCCAACTACCTGCGCCTGGCGCCCGAGACGGTCAGCCGCGTGCTGCGCCGCCTGCAGGAGGACGGCCGGATCCGGGTGGACCGCCGCGAGCTCGAGATCACCGACCCGGCCGGGCTCGAAGACCTCGCCCGCGCCGTCCTGCGCAGCTGACCAAGCCCCTGTAGGAGCGCCTTCAGGCGCGAATCTTTTGCCTTTCCATCTTTGCGCCGGGAACGAGCCCGGCGCGAAAGAGCCAAGGAGCAAAAGATTCGCGCCTGAAGGCGCTCCTACCGTGGCATCGCTTGACCTGGGTCAGTGACCCGGCCCCCGGTGAACACGAGCATGGCGGCATCCTGCAAGGAGAGCCGTCATGAGTAGCACCAAGAAGCTGTGGTTGGGCCTGGCCGCCCTGCTCGCGGTTTCGTTCGCCGCCCTGCTCTGGGTCGGCAGCGAAATCCACCGCGTCATGCCACCGATCCCCGAAAAGGTCGTCACCGAATCCGGCCAGGTGGTCTTCACCAAGGACGACATCCAGACCGGCCGCGTCGTCTGGCAGTCGATCGGCGGCCAGCAGCTGGGCTCGATCTGGGGGCACGGCGGCTACGTCGCCCCGGACTGGACCGCCGACTGGCTGCACCGCGAGGCCGTGGCCATCCTCGACGCCTGGGCCCGGGCCGAATACTCCGCGCCCGACCACGCCTCGCTCGGCAAGGCCGAGCAGGCCGCGCTGGAGGCGAGGCTGCAGGAGATGCTGCGGGCCAACACCTTCGACGAGGCCGCCGGCACCATCACCATCAGCGACGAGCGCCTGCTGGCGATCAACAACGTCTCGGCGCACTACCAGAGCCTGTTCAGCAACGACCCGGCCACCAAGTCGCTGCGCGAGGCCTATGCGATGAAGGACGGCACGGTCGCCGACGCCGAGCACCGGCGCATGATGACCGCGTTCTACTGGTGGACGTCCTGGACCGCCGTCACCCAGCGCCCGGGCAAGGACATCACCTACACCAACAACTGGCCCTACGACCCGGTGGTGGGCAACGAGCCGCCCTCGAACCTGCTGCTGTGGACGGTGTTCAGCGTGCTGTTCCTGATCGCCGGCATCTCGCTGCTGGGCTGGCACTACGCGGTCAACCACGAGCGCGACGAGGACCCGAAGCTGCCGCTGACCGACCCGCTGGCGCAGGTGAAGGTCACGCCTTCGATGAGGGCCACGGCCAAGTACTTCTGGATCGTGATCGCGCTGTTCCTGGCGCAGATCCTGCTGGGCGCGATGACCGCGCACTACCAGGTCGAGGGCCAGGACTTCTACGGCTTCGCGCTCTCGGAAATCCTGCCCTACTCGCTCACGCGCACCTGGCACACCCAACTGGCGGTGCTGTGGATCGCCACGGCCTGGCTGGGCATGGGCCTGTACATCGGCCCGGCGATCTCCGGGCATGAGCCCAGGTTCCAGGCGCTGGGCGTCAACGTGCTCTGGGTCTGCCTGATCATCATCGTGGTCGGTTCGTTCGCGGGCCAGTGGTTCGCGGTGATGCAGAAGCTGGGCCTCGAGCACAACTTCTGGTTCGGCCACCAGGGCTGGGAATACGTCGACCTGGGCCGCTTCTGGCAGTGGTTCCTGTTCCTCGGCCTGGGCATCTGGCTGGTGCTGGTGGGCCGCTGCCTGGTGCCGGCGATCCGCGCCGGCGGTGAGTCGAAGTCCATCACCACCCTGCTGTTCCTCTCCACCGTCGCGATCGGCCTGTTCTACGGCGCCGGCCTGCTGTGGAACGAGCACACGCACCTGTCGATGGTCGAGTACTGGCGCTGGTGGGTGGTGCACCTGTGGGTGGAGGGCTTCTTCGAGGTCTTCGCCACGGCCGTCATCGCCTTCCTGTTCACCAAGCTGGGCCTGATCAAGACGAAGACGGCGACGGTCGCCGTGCTCTTCGCCACCATCGTGTTCATGGCCGGCGGCGTGCTCGGCACCCTGCACCACCTGTACTTCACCGGCACCCCGACCGCGGTGATCGCCCTGGGCGCCTCGTTCTCGGCCCTGGAAGTGGTGCCGCTGGCCTACGTCGGCTTCGAGGCCTACCACACCTACAAGCTGGGCAAGGCGACGCCGTGGATGCAGCGCTACAAGTGGCCGATCCTGTTCTTCACCGCAGTGGCGTTCTGGAACCTCGTCGGCGCCGGCCTGTTCGGCTTCCTGATCAACCCGCCGCTGCCGCTGTACTACATGCAGGGCCTGAACCTGACCCCGCTGCACGGCCACACCGCCCTGTTCGGCGTGTACGGCATGCTCGGCATCGGCCTGATGCTGTTCTGCCTGCGCGGCATGAAGCCGAACGCGATCTGGCCGGAAGCCCCGCTGCGCACCGCGTTCTGGGCGCTGAACATCGGCCTGGTCGGCATGGCCCTGTTCACCCTGCTGCCGCTGGGCATCCTGCAGCTCATCGCCGCGGTCGACAACGGCTACTGGTACGCCCGCTCGGCCGAGTTCATGCAGCAGCCGATCGTCGACATGCTGGTGTGGATGCGCGTACCCGGCGACACGATCTTCAGCGTCGGCGCCGTGGCCCTGGCCTGGTTCGTGCTGCGGCTCTGGATCGCACCGCGCACGGCGCCGGCCCAGGTCGAAGGCGCCACCGAGAGCGCCCGCTGAAGAACGCGTTCTCCGACGTGTGATTGTGCTTGGGGCCACTTCGGTGGCCCCTTTTTTTGGGACACGCAAGCCTCAAAAATGGGGTCAGAGAACATATGCGTTTAAAACGCATATGTTCTCTGACCCCATTTTTGAGGTTCTTCTCCCAACTGAGGGGAGAGAGGCACACGGCCGACCCGGCAGAATTGTTGTTCTCGAGGCAACAAAACGGGGCCGGCCGTGGCCGAAGTGGA
>NZ_MEDO01000013.1 GCF_001724815.1 Arenimonas sp. SCN 70-307
GTCTCGGTGAACTTCGACTTCTTCATGCAAACCTCCTGGCGGGAAAAAGATGCCAGAAAGTTCTACTTATCGGGTGTCTACTGACCGGGGAAGCTTACGTGATTACCGCGCCCGTGACGCCCGACCAGATTACGTCTGGTACTGAAGCAAGAGCTTTCCAGATTGCGTCAAGTGGATAAGTAATAGCTAACTTGATGTCAGTCATTTCTACCCCTTTTCGGCGAGAGCTTCAGGTGCGAGCGTGTGATGCTTGAGACTGCTGTTGCACCCGCGTCCCCATGTGACTCCTGCCTTGAGAGTATCCCAGTCCGCGCTCAGGCCTGGCGGCCGAGCAGGCGCTGCACCCGGGGCAGGGGTTTGGCTAGTTCCAGCACCAGGCCGGCGGCCACGCCCAGGCCCACCGCCAGCAGGCCGTCGCGCCAGGCCGGCAGGCCGAAATCGAACAGCTCGCGCAGCGCCGGCACCCCGAGGCAGGCGGCCAGCACGGCGGCGGTGGCGAGCGAGATCAGCCCATAGGCGCGATTGCTTGCGCGGCTCCAGGCGCCGCGGCGGCGCGAGAGGCTGAGCACCAGGGCCAGGTTGCCGGCCGTCAGCGCCAGCATCGCCAGGCTGCGCGCCTCCGGCACGGCCAGGCCGGCGCCGAGCCCGCCGAAGTAGAGCCACAGGCACACCGCCAGCAGCACGCTGCCCAGCGCGGCGCCCAGCAGCAGCTGGCTCGCACCCACCAGCGGCTCGGCCAAGGGCCGCGGCGGCTGCTGCATCAGGTCGGGCTCGGGCGGCTGGCCTTCGAAGGCGATCGAGCACATCGGGTCGATCACCATCTCGATCAGCACCACGTGCGCCGGCAGCAGCAGCGGCGGCAGGCCCAGCAGCAGCGGCAGCACCGCCAGGCCGGCGATGGGCACGTGGATGGCGACGATGTAGAGCATCACCTTGCGCAGGTTGTCGAAGATGCGCCGGCCCTGGCGCACGGCCGAAACGATCAGGCCGAAGTCTTCCTCCACCAGCACCATCGGCGCGGCCTCGCGGGCCACGTCGGTGCCGCGCTGGCCCATGGCGATGCCTATGTGCGCCGCCTTGAGCGCCGGCGCGTCGTTGACGCCGTCGCCGGTCATCGCCACCACCTCGCCGCGGGCCTTGAGCGCCTCGACCAGGCGCAGCTTCTGCTCGGGGCGCATGCGTGCGAAGACGGTGGTGCGTAGACAGGCGCGTTCGAACGCGGTGTCGTCCATCGCAGCCAGCTCGGCGCCATTGACCACGTCGCCGGCACCGTCGAGCCCGGCCTGGGTGGCGATGGCGCGCGCGGTGGGCGCGTAGTCGCCGGTGATCATCACCACGCGCAGGCCGGCGGCGCGGGCCTCGGCCACGGCGGCTGGTACCGAAGCGCGCAGCGGATCCTCGAAGCCGACCAGGCCGAGCCAGCGCAGCGACAGCGCGTGTGCATCGGCGGGCAGGGCGCCCTCGCAGTGGCCCTCGGCCACGCCGAGTACGCGCAGGCCCCGGGCCGCGGCGTCGGTGGCGAGTTCATGCACCCGGGCCAGCGCTTCGCCCTGCAGGCCACAGAGGGCGGCGACGGCCTCGGGCGCGCCCTTGGTGGCCACGCGCAAGCCACCGCCGGGCAGGGCGTGGGCCACGGTCTGCGCCGGCAATCCGGGCGACACCGGCAGGTGGCCGGCCTCGGCCTGGGCCAGCGCGGCGGGCGCCAGCGCCTGCAGGGCGCGGTCCATGGGGTCCATCGAATGCGCTCGGCTGGCCAGCACCGCGGTCTCGAGCAGCGGCGCGAGGCCGGATGGAATGCCCGCGATGCCGTCCGGGTGCGCCTCGTCCCGGCCGTCGTGCAGCCAGGCCACGCGCATGCGGTTCTCGGTGAGCGTGCCGGTCTTGTCCACGCACAGCACCGTCGCCGCGCCCAGGGTCTCCACCACCGCCGCGCGCCGCACCAGCACGCCGGCGCGGGCCAGGCGCCAGGCGCCGAGCGCGAAGAACACCGCCAGCGCCAGCGGGAACTCCTCGGGCAGCATCGCCATCGCCACGGCGATCGCCGAGAGCAGGCCTTCGCTCCACTCGCCGCGCAGCGCGCCGTGCACTAGCAGCAGGGTCAGGCTCACGGCCAGCGCCAGCACGCCGAACAGCCGCACCAGCCGCTTGGTGTTGCGCTGAAGGCGCGTGGCCTCGATGTCGATGCCGGCCAGGGCCTGGCCGATCTGGCCGTTGCGCGTCGCGGCGCCGGTGCGCGTGACTTCCGCCAGCCCGGTGCCACCCACCACCAGGGTGCCGGCAAAGGTTTCGCCGCTCTCGTCCTGCGCCCCGGCCTGCTTGTCCACCGGCACGCTTTCGCCGGTGAGCAGCGATTCGTCCAGCGCCAACGATCGCGCCGAGAGCAGGCGGCCATCGGCGGGCACGCGGGCGCCTTCCTCGAGCACCAGCACGTCGCCGGGCACCACGCCCGCGCCGGGAATTCGCCGGCTCTGGCCGTCGCGCAGCACCACCGCCTGCGGCGCGCCGAGTGCCCTCAAGGCCTCGATGGCGCGCTCGCTGCGGCGCTCCTGCACCACCACCAGGCCGATGGTGACCACGGCGAAGGTCGCCAGCAGCGCGCCTTCGGCCGGCTCGCCGAGCACGAGGTAGGCGCCGGCGGCCAGCGCCAGCAGCAGGAACATCGGTTCGGCCATCACCTGCAGGGCGATGCGGCCGAGGCCTCGCCGCGGGGGCGGCGGCAGCTCGTTGGGGCCGAAACGGGCGAGGCGGCTGGCCGCCTCGGCTTCGCTCAGCCCGCGCTGATCACTCGATCTGGGCACGGGCGAAGTCGGCGTCCAGGGCCTCCATCGCGTCGCGCGGCTTGAGCTTGGCGGCCTTCTCGAACGCGCCCGCGGCATCGTCCTCGCGCTTGTCGCCGTGCAGCAGGAGCAGCAGGTTGGCGTGCTCGACGTGGGCGATGGGCGAAGCGGGCGTGAGCTTGAGCGCGGTGGCGATGTGCTTTTCCGCCTCGGAAGCCTTGGCGCCATAGGTGAGGCCGCCGATCATCGAGCCCACCTTGTCGATGATCTCGGCGTGGTACAGGCCCAGCGCCGTGTGCGCCTCGGCGTGCTTGGGCGCGAGCTCGAGCGCCTGCTCGAGCGCCTTGCGAACCTTGGTGGCCAGGCCGAGCTTGAGCGCCTTGGCGATCGAGATGCCCTGGCTGTAGCGGCCCATGGCGTGGGCGAAGCGGTAGTGGCTGTTGGCCTCGCCGGGCAGGGCGGCGATGGCGGCCTCGGCGAGCTTGCCGGCCTGCTCGTAGCGCCTGAGCTGCTCGTCCTCGTCGTCCACGAGGTAGGACGCATGGATGGCCAAGGCCTTGCACGCCACCGAGGCGCCCACCGGGCCCAGGGCCTGGCCGGCCTCGAAGGCCTGCTGGAAGTCGCCGCGGTGGAAGTCGCGCCAGGCCTCCTGCAGGGCTTCGGCCAGGGCGGCGGCATCCACGCCCTTGGGCGCGGCCTTGCCGGCGGCCTTGATCAGGGCGGCGGCGCGCTTGTCGTCGGGGAAGGGCTCGGCGTCGCCGGCGTGCAGCGCCGCCCAGGCCTTGGCGAGCTTGTCGCCCGGGTAGTCGTAGGCCTTGGCGGCGTGGGGGAACTTGGCCCAGGCGGACTTCTTGGTGGCCATCGTCAGGCTCCTGTCGGGATGCAGCCAGCATCGCCCGGCCACGCGCGACCCGCAAGACGGGACTAGTGTGAAAGCTCTGGCCGCGCTGCACACACTGGTCCCCGAAAAGGGCCGTTCCGGCCCCGCCAGAGAGGCCTGCCATGACCCGCAAGACCACCCCCCGTCGTCGCACCGCCACCCCCAAGGCCACCCCGGTCACCCCGCGCACCGTGCTGCTCGCCGGCCTCGGCGCCGTCGTGGTGACCCGCCGCGAAGCCCTGCGCAAGCTCGAGGCCGCCGCCGCCCGCGTCGAAACCCTGCGCGAGAGCGCCGATGCCGCCGCCATCGAGGCCGGCCGCCAGGTCGCCAGGCTGCGCGGCCAGGCCGAGGCCATCGCCGAGCGCGCCCAGGCCGAATTCGAGGCCCGCTTCATCAAGGCCAAGCCGGCCGGGCGCAAGCCGCGCCGCGCCGTGCGCCCGGCCGCCAAGCGTGCCCGCAAGCGCGCCTGATCCGTCTCTCTCCTTCCCGTCAGTGGGAATTGCACGCCCCGGCCTCGCGGCCGGGGCGTTTTTTTATGCGCCGTGGCGGCGCCGGCTGGCTTCGAAGGCGGCCAGCTGCTCCGGCGTGGCTTCGCGCTGGTGCCGGGCCTTCCAGTCCTCGAAGGGCATGCCGTACACGTGCTCGCGGGCCTGTGCGCGGTCCATCGGCAACCCGGCCTCGCCGGCGGCCTCCTGCAGCCAGTCGGCCAGGCAGTTGCGGCAAAAGCCCGCCAGGATCATCAGGTCGATGTTCTGCACGTCGCTGCGCTCGCGCAGGTGGGCCAGCAGTCGGCGGAAGGCGGCGGCCTCGAGGGCGGTGCGGTCGGTGTCGGTCATTTGTGGCGGGGCAGGTTGGGCTTCGGGGATAATCCTGCCATGAGCGCCCGCATCCTCGACGGCAAGGGCATTGCCGACAACCTCCTCGACAACCTCGCCCTGCGCGTTCGCGCGCGCCTGGCCGCGGGCAAGCCGGCGCCAGGGCTGGCGGTGGTGCTGGTGGGCAACGACCCCGCCTCGGCGGTGTACGTGCGCAACAAGCGCCGCGCCGCGGCCAAGGTGGGCATCCGCGCCATCGACTACGACCTGCCGGCCGACACGCCCGACCACGAGCTGGCCGCACTGATCGACCGCCTCAATGCCGACCCGGCCATCCACGGCATCCTGGTGCAGCTGCCGCTGCCCGGCGGCCGCGACGGCAGCCAGCTCATCCACCGCATCGACCCGCGCAAGGACGTCGATGGCTTCCACCCGGAGAACGTCGGCCACCTGGCCCTGCGCCAGTTCGGCCTGCGCCCGTGCACGCCGCGCGGCATCACCACGCTGCTGGCCTATACCGACCGCCCCGTGCGCGGCCAGAACGCCACCATCGTCGGCGTCAGCAACCACGTCGGCCGGCCGATGGCGCTCGAGCTGCTCATCGCCGGCTGCACCACCACCTGCTGCCACAAGTTCACCCCGCGCGACGTGCTGCAGCGGCACGTGTCCGAGGCCGACATCCTGGTGGTGGCGGTGGGCCGGCCGGGCATCGTGCCGGGCGAGTGGGTCAAGCCCGGCGCGGTGGTGATCGACGTGGGCATCAACCGGCTCGAGGACGGCCGACTGGTGGGCGACGTGGGCTTCGAGGCGGCCGCGCAGCGGGCCTCGTGGATCACCCCGGTGCCCGGCGGCGTCGGCCCGATGACGGTGGCCACGCTGATGCAGAACACGCTCGAGGCCGCCGACGCGCTCGACGCCACGCCGGCGTCACGTTGAACCGGCACACTGGGGCCCGAACCATGAGCACGCGCCTCGCCCGTTTCCAAGCCCTCCTCGCCGGCCTGTTGCTGGCGCTGCTGCTTCCGGGCTGCGCGGCGGTCGTCGGCCGCGCCGGCGACCAGTTCGCCGGCCAGCTGCGCAGCGCCGTCTACGACAGCAACGACCCGGCGACGGTACGCGACGGCCTGCCGGCCTACCTGCTGCTGGTGGACGCGATGATCCAGGGCCAGACGCCCGGCAAGGCGCGCAATGCCCCGCTGCTGTTTTCGGCCGCCGGCCTCAATGGCGCCTACGCCGGCAGCTTCACCGGCGACGACGCCGAGCGCGCCCGCCGCCTGGCCGCCAAGGCCATGGACTACGCGCGCCGCGGCACCTGCCTGCAGGACGCCGCGCTGTGCGCCGCGCTCGACGGCCCGGTCGAGCCGTTCGAGCAGGCCGTGGCCGCGGCCCCGGCCGGGCACGTCGCCGGCCTGTACGCGCTGGGTTCGACCTGGGCCACGCAGATCCAGGCCAACCGCGACGACTGGGGCGCCATCGCCGACCTGCCCAAGGTGCAGGCCCTGCTCGAGCGCGTGGTGGCGATCGAGCCCACGCATGACCGCGGCATGGCCCGCGTCTACCTGGGCGTGCTCGATTCGCTGCGCCCCGAATCCGTCGGCGGCCAGCCCGAACGCGGCCGCGGCCACTTCGAGGCCGCCATCGCCGCCAGCAACGACCGCAACCTCTACGCCAAGACCCTGTTCGCCGAAACCTATGCACGCCTGGTCTTCGACCAGGCCCTGCACGACCGCCTGCTCGCCGAAGTGCTTGCGGCCGACCCGCGCGAGCCCGGCTTTACGTTGATGAACGTGCTGGCCCAGGAGCGCGCCAAGGCGCTCGTGGAAAGCGGCCGCGACTACTTCTGACCCGGAGATCCCATGTCCCGCCTGTTGATGCTGTTGCTCCTGTCGCTGCTGGCCCCGCTGGCCGCCGCGCAGTCGCTCAAGATCGCGACGCTCGCGCCCGACGGCTCGGCCTGGATGCGCGAACTGCGCGCCGCCGCCGCGGAAGTGAAGCAGGGCACCGAAGGCCGGGTGGAAGTGAAGTTCTATCCCGGCGGCGTGATGGGCAACGATGCGGTGGTGATGCGCAAGATGCGCCTGGGCCAGCTGCAGGGCGGTGTGCTGACCTCCAGCGAGCTTTCGCTGGTCTACCCCGACGCCCAGGCCTACAGCCTGCCGTTCCTGTTTTCGTCCTGGGACGAGGTGGCCCGCGCCCGCGCCGTGGCCGACCCGATGCTGGCCCGAGGCTTCGAGGAGCGCGGCCTGCGCATGCTGGGCGTCTCGGGCGTGGGCTTCGCCTACCTGATGGGCGACAAGCCGCTGCGCACCCGCGCCGACGCCGCCGGCATCAAGCTCTGGGTGCCGGCCAACGACACCGTCGCCATCCGCACCTTCCAGGCGGCTGGCGTCAGCCCGATCCCGCTGCCGATCGGCGATGTGTTCACCAGCCTGCAGACCGGCATGGTCGACACCGTGGCCAACACGCCCAGCGGCGCCGTGGCGCTGCAGTGGCACGGCAAGATCCGGCACATGGCCGACCTGCCGCTGACCTTCGTGGTGGGTTACCTGGTGCTCGACGACAAGGCCTGGAAGAAGCTCTCGCCGGCCGACCAGGCGGTGGTGGCCCGGGCCTTCGACGCCGCCGGCCGGCGCATGGACGCCACCGTGCAGCGCGACAACGAAGGCGCGCTGGCCGCGATGAAGAAGCAGGGCATGTCGGTGAACGCGCTGGACCCGGCCGAGGCCGCGCGCTGGCGCGCCGCCGGCGAGCAGGTGATCTCGCGCATGAGCGCCAGCGGCGAAATCTCGCCGGCCCTGCTGGCGGCGATCCGCCAGGCCGTGGCCGCTCCCAAGGCGAACTGAGTGGGCGTCGCCGCCCGCTGGCTGGCCCGCCTGCACCGGGCCGAGGACGGCCTGCTGGCGGGGCTGCTCGGCGCGCTGCTGCTGCTTTCGCTGGCGCAGATCGGGCTGCGCGTGTTCTTCGACACCGGCCTGGCCTGGGCCGAACCGCTCTCGCGCGCCGGCGTGCTCTGGCTGGCCCTGCTCGGCGCCCTCGGCGCCACCCGCGGCCACCGGCACATCGCCATCGACGCGCTGCCGCGGCTGCTGCCGCCGCCCGCGCGGCGCGTGGCCTGGGCCATCGCCCACCTCGGCGCGGCCGCGTGCTGCGCCTACCTGGCCTGGCTGGGTAGCGGCCTGGTGGGCATCGAACGCGAGGCGCCCGTGCCCTTCGTCGGTGCCATCCCGAGCTGGGTGCCGATGCTGGCGCTGCCGGCGGGCTTCGGCCTGATGGCGCTGCGCTTCGCGCTGTCGGCCGTGGCCGAGCCACCGCCGGCCGCGGAGGGCGGGGCATGAGCCTGGGCCTCGGCCTGGCCCTGATCGCGCTGCTCGCGGCGCTGGGCATGCCACTGTTCGCGGTCATCCTGGCGGTGGCGCTCCTGGGCTTCCACCTCGCCGGCTACGACCTGGTGGTGGTGGCGGTGGAGTTCTACCGGCTGGGCGACATGCCCGGCCTGGTCGCCATCCCGCTGTTCACCCTGGCCGGCTACCTGATGGGCGAGAGCGGGGCGCCGCGCCGGCTGGTGCGGCTGTCGAACGCGCTGCTGGGCTGGCTGCCGGGCGGGCTGGCGATCGTCGCCATCGTCGCCTGCGCGCTGTTCACCGCCTTCACCGGCGCGTCCGGCGTGACCATCGTGGCCCTGGGCGCCTTGCTCTATCCGGCCCTGCGCGAGGCGGGCTATTCCGAGCGCTACAGCCTGGGCCTGGTCACCGCCGCCGGCAGCCTCGGCCTGCTGTTCGCGCCTTCGCTGCCGCTGATCGTCTACGGCTTCGTGGCCGGGCAGGTGGGCGGGCCGACGCCGGTGACCATCCCCGACCTGTTCCTGGCCGGCCTGCTGCCGGGCCTGGTGATGATCGCCATGCTGTCGCTGCATGCGATGTGGGCGGGGCGGGGCATCGAACGGGCGCGGCACCGCTTCGACCCGCGCGAACTGCGCGCCGCCCTGGCCGAATGCGCCTGGGAGCTGCCGCTGCCGGTGATCGTGCTGGGCGCGATTTACTCCGGCGCGCTGGCCGCCAGCGAAGCCGCGGCTGTGACGGCACTTTATGTTCTTATCGTAACTGTCTGGATTAAAAAGGAAATCAGCCTGGCGAAACTGCCCGGGGTGATGGCTGAATCGATGCGCCTGGTGGGCGCGATCCTGATGATCCTGGGCGCGGCGCTGGCGCTGTCGAACTGGCTGGTGGACCAGGAGGTGCCGACCCGCCTGTTCGAGCTGCTCAGCGAGCACGTCGACAGCCCCTGGGTGTTCCTGCTGTGGCTCAACCTGTTCCTGCTGGCTGTGGGCATGCTGCTGGACATCTTCTCGGCCATCGTCATCCTCACGCCGCTGCTGATGCCGGTGGCGGCCGCCTTCGGCATCCACCCGGTGCACCTGGGCATCGTGATGCTGGCCAACCTGCAGCTGGGCTACTTCACCCCGCCGGTGGGCATGAACCTGTTCATCGCCGCCTACCGCTTCGGCAAGCCCATCGGCACCCTGGTACGGGCCTGCCTGCCATTCTTCGTGGTGCTGGGCCTGGCCGTGGCCCTCCTGACCTGGTGGCCCGCCCTCAGCCTGGCCCTCCAACAGTTATAATGCCGGGCTTCCTCTATCCCGGAGCCGCTCCATGCTGCGCATCCAGGCCGAAGCGCTGACGTTCGACGACGTCTCCCTCGTTCCCGCCCATTCCGCGGTCCTGCCCAAGGACGTCAGCCTCGCCACGCAGCTCACGCGCGGCATCCGGCTGAACCTGCCGATCGTTTCGGCGGCCATGGACACCGTCACCGAAGCGCGCCTGGCCATCGCCATGGCGCAGATGGGCGGCATCGGCATCATCCACAAGAACATGTCGCTGCAGCAGCAGGCGGCGCACGTGCAGCAGGTGAAGAACTTCGAGGCCGGCGTCATCCGCGAGCCCTTCACCGTGACGCCGCAGACCACCATCGGCGAGGTGATCAAGCTCACCCGCGCCCGCAACATCTCCGGCGTGCCGGTGGTGGAGGGCGGCCAGCTGGTGGGCATCGTCACCAGCCGCGACATGCGCTTCGAGAAAAAGCTCGACGACCCGGTCAAGAACATCATGACCCGCAAGGAAAAGCTGGTCACGGTGCGCGAGGGCGCCAGCGACGACGAGGTGCTGTCGCTGATGCACAAGCACCGCATCGAGAAGGTGCTGGTGGTGGACGATTCGTTCGCGCTGCGCGGCCTGATCACCGTCAAGGACATCCAGAAGGCGCGCGACAACCCCAACGCCGCCAAGGACGCCGACGAGCAGCTGCTGGTCGGCGCCGCGGTCGGCGTGGGCGGCGACACCGAGGCGCGCATCGAGGCGCTGGTGGCCGCCGGCGTGGACGTGGTGGTGGTCGACACCGCCCACGGCCACAGCCAGGGCGTGCTCGACCGCGTGGCCTGGGTGAAGAAGACCTACCCGAAGCTGCAGGTCATCGGCGGCAACATCGTCACCGGCGATGCCGCGCTGGCGCTGATGGACGCCGGCGCCGACGCCGTGAAGGTGGGCGTGGGCCCGGGCTCGATCTGCACCACCCGCATCGTCGCCGGCGTGGGCGTGCCGCAGATCACCGCCGTGGGCATGGTGGCCGATGCGCTCAAGGGCCGCATACCGCTGATCGCCGACGGCGGCATCCGCTACTCGGGCGACATCGCCAAGGCCCTGGTGGCCGGCGCCAGCTGCATCATGATCGGCGGCCTGTTCGCCGGCACCGAGGAAAGCCCGGGCGAGACCGAGCTCTTCCAGGGCCGCAGCTACAAGAGCTACCGCGGCATGGGCTCGCTGGGCGCGATGGAGCTGGGCAGCAAGGACCGCTACTTCCAGGACGCCTCCGACGCCGACAAGCTCGTGCCCGAGGGGATCGAGGGCCGCGTGCCCTACCGCGGCCCGGTGCGCAACATCGTGCACCAGCTGGCCGGCGGCCTGCGCGCGTCGATGGGCTACGTGGGCTGCGCCAGCATCGAGGAGATGCGCACGCGGCCCAAGTTCGTGCGCGTCACCAACGCCGGCACCCGCGAGGCGCACGTGCACGACGTGCAGATCACCAAGGAACCGCCGAACTACAGGATGAGCTGAGCCCGCCCCATGACCGATATCCACGGCGACAAGATCCTCATCCTCGATTTCGGCGCGCAGTACACGCAGCTGATCGCCCGCCGCATCCGCGAGCTGGGCGTGTACTGCGAGATCTGGGCCTGGGACCACGACCCGGCCGACATCGCGGCCTGGGGCGCGAAGGGCATCATCCTCTCGGGCGGCCCCGAGTCGACCACCGAGGCCGGCTCGCCGCGCGCGCCGCAGGCCGTGTTCGACGCCGGCGTGCCGATCCTGGGCATCTGCTACGGCATGCAGACCCTGGCCATGCAGCTCGGCGGCCACGTGGAAGCCGGCCACGACCGCGAGTTCGGCTACGCCGAGGTCGAGGTCACGGCCGACTGCGCGCTGCTCGACGGCCTCAAGGACCACGCCGGCAGCCCGCCGCGCCTGGACGTGTGGATGAGCCACGGCGACCGCGTCACCCGCGTGCCGCCGGGCTTCACCGTGGTCGGCCGCACCCATGCGGTGCCCATCATCGCCATGGCCGACGAGGCCCGGCGCTGGTACGGCGTGCAGTTCCACCCCGAGGTGACCCACACCAAGTCGGGCGAGCAGATGCTGCGCCAGTTCGCGGTGGACATCTGCGGCTGCGAGACGCTCTGGACCGCCGCCAACATCATCGAGGACCAGGTGCAGCGCGTGCGCGAGCAGGTCGGCGACGACGAGGTGCTGCTGGGCCTGTCGGGCGGCGTCGACTCGTCGGTCGTGGCCGCGCTGCTGCACCGGGCCATCGGCGACAAGCTCACCTGCGTGTTCGTCGACACCGGCCTGCTGCGCTGGCAGGAAGGCGACCAGGTGATGGCGATGTTCGCCGAGCACATGGGCGTGAAGGTCATCCGCGTCAACGCCGCCGACCGCTATTTCGCGGCCCTGGCCGGCGTCTCCGACCCGGAGGCCAAGCGCAAGATCATCGGCCGGCTGTTCGTGGAGATCTTCGAGGAAGAAGCCGCGAAGCTGAGCAACGTGAAGTGGCTGGCCCAGGGCACCATCTACCCGGACGTGATCGAGTCGGCCGGCTCCAAGACCGGCAAGGCCCACGTCATCAAGAGCCACCACAACGTCGGCGGCCTGCCCGAGCACATGAAGCTGGGCCTGGTCGAGCCGCTGCGCGAGCTGTTCAAGGACGAAGTGCGGCGCATCGGCGTCGAGCTCGGCCTGCCGCGCGAGATGGTCTACCGCCACCCCTTCCCGGGCCCGGGCCTGGGCGTGCGCATCCTGGGCGAAGTCAAGCGAGAGTACGCCGAGCTGCTCGCCCGCGCCGATGCCATCTTCATCGAGGAACTGCGCAAGTCCGGCTGGTACGACAAGACCAGCCAGGCCTTCGCGGTGTTCCTGCCGGTGAAGTCGGTGGGCGTGGTCGGCGACGCCCGCGCCTACGAGTGGGTGATCGCCCTGCGTGCGGTCGAGACCATCGACTTCATGACGGCGCACTGGGCGCATTTGCCCTACGACTTCCTGGACACGGTTTCCCGCCGTATAATCAATGAGATACGAGATATTTCTCGTGTTGTTTATGACATCAGCGGCAAGCCGCCCGCGACCATCGAGTGGGAATGAAGAAGGCCGACTTCAGCGCCGATGACACGCGCTGGATGCGCCACGCCCTCGCGCTGGCCGAGCGGGCCGAGCAGGAGGGCGAGGTGCCGGTGGGCGCGGTGCTGGTCGGCCCCGACGGCCAGCTCGTGGCCGAGGGCTGGAACCGCAACATCACCGAGAACGACCCCACGGCCCACGCCGAGATCGTCGCCCTGCGCCGTGCCGGCCAGGCCCTGGGCAACTACCGACTCACGGGCTGCACCCTGTACGTGACGCTCGAGCCCTGCGCCATGTGCTCGATGGCCATGGTGCACGCCCGCCTCGCGCGCGTGGTCTACGGCGCCAGCGACCCCAAGACCGGCGCCGCCGGCAGCGTGTTCAACCTGCTCACCGATTCGCGCCACAACCACCGCCTGCAGGCCGAGGGCGGGCTGCTGGGCGAGGAGGCGGGGCAGCGCCTGACCGAGTATTTCCGGCGCAAGCGCGCCAAGCCCGGGCTTTAGTCAGCCGCCGCCGCGGCGGCTCATCTCCAGGTCCAGCTCGGCGTCGAAGTTGCGCACCGCCATCACCACTTCCAGGCCCAGGAACAGGCTGGCCAGCAGCATGCTCAGCACCCCGGCCACGGCCAGCAGGGTCGGCGCCAGGCCCAGGGCGAAGCCGCTGAAGGCGTCCACCGCGAGCGCCAGGCTGGTGCCTACGAAGCAGCCCAGCGAGGCATAGAGCAGCACGCAGGCGCGCAGCACGTGGGTGGCCCGGGCCCGGTGCCGGCGGATCTGCACTTCCAGCACCGTCCGCTGCGGCGCCGGCAGCGCTTCCCACTGGCCCAGCAGCGAGCGCAGGCGGTCCACCACGCGCGCCAGGCGGTTGTTGGCCGAGATCAGCAGCGAGCCGGTGGCCGCCATCAGCAGGGCGGGGGCGAGCATCGAGCCGAGGATGCGGTAGTGGTCGAGCGGTCCGTCCGGAAACATGGCTGCCTTGGCGCGTGGGGTGGCGGTTATGATGCCGTCAAACCCGCCCTGGTGCCGCCCGCCGCATGCCTGCCAACGAAAGCAACCTGATCTGGATCGACCTGGAGATGACCGGCCTGGACCCGGACGCCGATTCGGTGCTCGAGATCGCCACGCTGGTGACCGACAGCCAGCTCAACGTGCTGGCCGAAGGGCCGGAGCTGGCCATCCACCATCCGCTCGAGCGCCTGCAGGCCATGGACGAATGGAACCGCGGCACCCACACCCGCTCGGGCCTGTGGCAGCGCGTGCTCGACAGCCAGGTCACGATGGCCCAGGCCGAGGCCCTGACCGTGGCCTTCCTCGCCGACTGGGTGCCGGCCGGCAAGTCGCCGATCTGCGGCAACTCGATCTGCCAGGACCGGCGCTTCCTGGTGCGGCACATGCCGCGGCTCGAGCGCTACTTCCACTACCGCAACCTCGACGTCTCCACGCTCAAGGAACTGGCGCGGCGCTGGTCGCCGGAGGTGCTGGCGGGCGTGACCAAGGTTGGTGCACACACCGCGCTCAGCGACATCCGCGAGTCGGTCAGGGAACTGGCGCATTACCGCGCCCACATGGGCCGGCTCGGTGGTTCGCCCGATGCGCCGCGCTGAGCATTTTGCCGGCGCGCTGCTCGCCTTCCTGGCCGCGCTGCCGGCGGCACCGGCATTCGCGCTCGACGCCAAGCCGCTCGACAGCTACGCCCGCGAAGTCTGGACCACCCGCGACGGCCTGCCGCACAACCAGGTCAACGCCATCGCCCAGACGCCCGAGGGCTACCTGTGGTTCGCCACCTGGGAAGGCGTGGTGCGCTACAACGGCCAGGAGTTCCGCAGCTTCGGCCGCAACAACGTCGAAGCGCTGCGCGACAGCGGCATCCGCGCGGTCAGCGTCGGCCCCAGCGGCTCGCTGGTGGTGGCCACCTCGCGCGGCGGCGTGAGCGTGATGCGCGAGACCGGCTGGGTCACCTACACCCAGGCCGAGGGCCTGGCCCAGGACGAAACCTTCGCCGCCATCGAGGACCGCGCCGGCCGCCTGTGGGTCGGCACCGAAAGCCGCGGCGTCACCCGCATCGAAGGCGACCGCGCCACCAGCTTCACCGCCACGCAGGGCCTGCCGTCCGAGGTGACCTACGCCCTGCTCGAGGATGGTGGCGGCGCGGTCTGGGTCGGTACGGGGCAGGGTATCGCCCGCATCGAAGGCGACCGCGTACAGGCCTTCGGCACCGACGCCGGCCTGCCGCGTGGCGCGGTCTTCAGCCTGGCGCTGGCGCCGGACGGGCGCCTCTATGCCGGCACCGAAGAAGGCCTGTACGTGGGGCAGGGCGGGCGCTTCGCGCTGGCCCACCCGGACGTCCCGCCCGTGGCCATCGCCAGCCTCGAGGTGGACGAGCAGGGCACGCTCTGGATCGGCACGGTCGACAGCGGCCTGATGCGCCTGGGCACCCGCGGCCTGGAACGCTACGGGGTCTCCGACGGCCTGCCCAACAGCCGCGTCGCCTCGGTGTTCAATGACCGCGAAGGCAACCTCTGGGTCGGCACCAACGCCGGCCTGATGCGCTTTGCCGACACGCCCTTCGTCACCATCGACAGCCACAACGGCCTGTCGGACGACTACGTGCGCGCCCTGCTTGAGGGCCCGGACGGCGAAGTGCTGGTGGGCACCAGCCGTGGCCTCGACCGCTGGCAGGACGAGCGCGCCGAGCCGCTGGCGGGCCTCGAGCGCGACTCGGTGCTGAGCCTGGCGCGGGCGCGCAATGGCGACCTGTGGGTGGGCACGTACTCCACCGGTCTGGCGCGCTGGCGCGACGGCGCGGTGCGCGAGCGCCTGCTGGCAGGCTCGGGCCTGCCCTCGAACCAGGTGCGCGCGGTGGTCGAGGATGCCCAGGGGCAGCTCTGGATCGGCACCTCGCGCGGCCTGCTGCGCCGCGGCGGGCCCGGCGGCGACCGCGTGCTGGGCGAGCGCGACGGCCTGCCGCGCGATTTCGTGCTCAGCCTGTTCGCGGCTTCCGACGGGGCGGTCTGGGTGGGCACGTCCAACGGCGCGGCGCGCATCCTGGGTGACGACATCACCCGGCTCGACATTTCCGGCATGGACGAGGCGCAGGACGTATTCGGCATGCACGAGGACGCCGATGGCACGCTCTGGCTGGCCACCGACCGCGGCGTGCTGCGCTACCGCGGCCAGCGCCTGGACATCGTCGGCGGCAGCCAGGGCCTGCCGGTGGACGCGGTGTTCCAGGTGGTGGTCGACAGCTACGGCAACTTCTGGCTCACCTCCAACGCCGGCGTGATCTATGTGCGCCGCGAAGACATGGAAGCCAGCGCCGACGGCCGCGCCAACCGCCTCGAGTACCAGCAGTTCGCCGAGGCCGACGGCATGGGCAGCGCCCAGTGCAACGGCGGCGCCGGCCCGGCCGCGCTGCGCCTGGCCGACGGCAGCATCTGGGTGGCCACGGCCAAGGGCGTGGCGGTGGTGCAGCCCGACGAACTGCCGCGTTACCAGCTGGCCCCGCCGCCGGTGGTGATCGAAGGCCTGCGCGTGGACGACCGCAGCACCAATGCCGAGGGCGAGCTGGTGCTGCCGCCGGGCACGCGCAAGCTCGAGCTCGACTACGTGAGCCTGAGCTACCGAACGCCCGAGCAGATCCGCTACCGCTACCGACTCGAGGGCTTCGACAACGGCTGGGTCGAGCGGAACCAGCACCGCAACGCCCAGTACACCAACCTGCCGCCGGGCAAGTACCGCTTCCAGGTCAGCGCCGCCCAGCGCGGCAGCGGCTGGAGCCCGGAAACGGCCTCGGTGAGCTTCGAGATCGAGCCGCGCTTCTGGCAGCGGCCCTGGTTCCTGCCGGCGGCCGGCAGCCTGATGGCGCTCGTGCTGTTCGGGCTGTACCGCGCCCGCGTCGGCCAGCTCAAGGCCAGGGAGAGCCAGCTCAGTCGCCTGGTCGACGAACGCACGCGCGCCCTGAGCGAAAAGAACACCGAGCTCGAGCAGAAGAACGAAACCATCCGCAAGCAAAGCGAGGTCTTCGAGCAGCTCTCGCGCACCGACGGCCTCACCGGCCTGCCGAACCGGCGCAGCATGGAGGAGTCGCTGGCTTCGGCCTGGCGGCGCGCGGTCACGGGTGGCGGGCCGGTGAGTTTTGGCCTGCTCGACATCGACCACTTCAAGCGCATCAACGACGGCTTTTCGCACGACGCCGGCGACGCCGTGCTCAGGCGCGTGGCGGCGGTGCTGCGCACCCGGCCGCAGGTGCAGGTGGCGCGCTGGGGTGGCGAGGAGTTCGCGCTGCTGTTCCCGGCCACGGGCCTGGCGCAGGCGCGGGCGCTGTCGGAGGAACTGCGCGCAGCCATCGAAGCCATCGACTGCAGCGACATCGCCCCGGGCCTGACGGTGACCGCCAGCATCGGCCTGGCCGACCGCGGCGCTCTCGCGCACCAGGAGAAGATGGTGTCGCTGGCCGACCAGCGCCTCTACGAAGCCAAGAACGCCGGCCGCAATCGCGTGGCCGGCTGAGGCGGGGCAGGGCGGCTCAGCCGCCCTTGCGTGGCGCCGCTTCCGATTCCGCCAGCGCCACCACCTGGGTGATCGGCAGGGTCTTGCCCTCGCCGTCGTGGTGGTAGATGTGCAGGTCGCGCTGCGGGAAGGGGATGGAGATGCCGCTCTCGTTGAAGCTGCGGTGCACGGCCTCGGTGAGGTCGCTGCGGGTGGCGACGAAGTCGGGCGTCTGCACCCAGGCGCGCAGCACCAGGTTCACGCTCGACTCGGCCAGGGCCGTCACCAGCACCTCCGGCGCGGGATCGCGCAGCACCTTGTCGTGCGCCGCGGCCAGGCCCAGCAGCACCTCGCGGGCCTTGCGGATGTCGTCCTCGTAGCCGATGCCCACCGGCAGGTCGATGCGGCGCTGCGGGCGCGAGGTGAAATTGACGATCGGCTGGGTGGTGATCTGGCTGTTGGGCAGGATGATGTCGTGGTTCTGGTAGGCGCGCAGCAGGGTCTGGAAGATGTTGACCCGCTCGACCACGCCCTCCTTGCCGGCGATCTCGACGGCGTCGCCGGCGCGGAAGGGGCGCAGCACGATCAGCATCACGCCCGAGGCGATGTTCGAGAGCGAATCCTTCAGCGCCAGGCCGATGGCCAGGCCCGCGGCGCCCAGCACCGCCAGCAGCGAGGTGGTGGGCACGCCAACCGCATCGAGCACGGCCACCAGCACCACCACCAGGCCCAGCACGCGGGCGAAATTGCGCAGGAAGTCGCGCAGGATCTGCTCCATGCCGGCCCGCACCAGCACGCGGTCGAGGCCGCGGGTGAGCAGCTTCACCACCCACCAGCCGGCCAGGCCGACGGCCACCGCCAGCGCGGCGCGCACCAGCCAGGGGTTGGCGCCCAGCGACTCGACCAGGGTGGTTTCCAGACCCCCGAGCGGCGAGACCACCTCGGCGGCGGCTTCGCTGGCGTCGGAAGCGGGCGGGGTCGGCTGGGTCATCCCTGTGGCGTACTCAGCTGGCCTTGAGCTTGGCCAGGCGCAGCCAGGTGTCAATCACGGTGTCGGGGTTGAGCGACACCGACTCGATGCCCTGCTGCATCAGCCACTCGGCCAGGTCGGGGTGGTCGGACGGGCCCTGGCCGCAGATGCCGATGTACTTGCCCTTGGCGCGGGCGGCGCCGATGGCCATCGACAGCAGCTTCTTCACCGCCGGGTCGCGCTCGTCGAACAGGTTGGCGACGATGCCCGAGTCGCGGTCCAGGCCCAGGCTGAGCTGGGTGAGGTCGTTCGAACCGATCGAGAAGCCGTCGAAGATCTCGAGGAACTCGTCGGCCAGCAGGGCGTTCGAGGGCACCTCGCACATCATGATCACCTTCAGGCCGTTCTCGCCGCGCCTGAGGCCATTGGCCTCGAGCGCCGCGATCACGGCGCGGCCCTCGTCGAGGGTGCGTACGAACGGGATCATGATCCAGCAGTTCGTGAGGCCCATCTCGTCGCGCACCTTGCGCACGGCGCGGCACTCGAGCGCGAAGCAGTCGCGGAAGTCCGGGTGCACGTAGCGCGAGGCGCCACGGAAGCCGATCATCGGGTTCTCTTCGTGCGGCTCGTAGGCCTTGCCGCCGACCAGGTTGGCGTACTCGTTGGACTTGAAGTCCGACAGGCGCACGATCACCGCGTTGGGCGCGAACGCCGCCGTCAGCGTGGCGATGCCCTCGGCCAGGCGCTCGACGTAGAAGCTCACCGGGTCGGCATAACCGGCGGTGATCTGGTCGATCTGCTTCTTGAGCTCGGCCGGCTGCTTGTCGTACTCGAGCAGGGCGCGCGGGTGCACGCCGATCTGGCGGGCGATGATGAACTCCAGGCGCGCCAGGCCGATGCCCTGGTTGGGCAACTGGGCGAAGTCGAAGGCGCGCTCGGGGTTGCCGACGTTCATCATGATCTTCAGCGGTGCCGGCGGCATGTTGCCCAGGTCGGTGGTCGTGACCTCGAAGCCGAGCTTGCCCGCGTAGATGTAGCCGGTGTCGCCCTCGGCGCAGCTGACGGTGACTTCGGCGCCGTCGGGGATGGTCTGCATCGCATCGCCCGTGCCCACCACGGCCGGCACGCCCAGCTCGCGGGCGATGATGGCCGCGTGGCAGGTGCGGCCGCCGCGGTTGGTGACGATGGCGGCGGCGCGCTTCATGATCGGCTCCCAGTCGGGGTCGGTCATGTCGGCCACCAGCACGTCGCCGGGCTGGAACTTGCTCATCTCGGCCAGGTTGCGCACGATCCGCGCCGTGCCGGCGCCGATCTTGTGGCCGATGGCGCGGCCTTCCGACAGCACTTCGCCGCGGCGCTCGAGGTGGAAACGCTCGATCTGGGTGGCATGGGCGCGCGAGCGCACCGTCTCCGGGCGGGCCTGCAGGATGTAGAGCTTGCCGGTGTGGCCGTCCTTGCCCCATTCGATGTCCATCGGGCGGCCGTAGTGCTGCTCGATGGTGAGCGCCTGGCGCGAGAGTTCCTCGACGTCGGCGTCGGTGATCGAGAAGCGGCTGCGCAATTCGGCCGGCACCGGCTCGGTGCGCACGCGCTCGCCCGGGACGTCGGAATAGACCATGCGGATCTGCTTGCTGCCGAGGTTGCGGCGCAGCAC
Organism: Arenimonas sp. SCN 70-307; assembly: GCF_001724815.1. GTDB lineage: Bacteria > Pseudomonadota > Gammaproteobacteria > Xanthomonadales > Xanthomonadaceae > Arenimonas. The sequence continues at coordinate 19,248 of NZ_MEDO01000013.1, forward strand.
CGCCGGCTTGCCCTCGCGCAGCGTGGGCTTGTAGACGTAGAACTCGTCGGGGTTGACCGCGCCCTGCACGACCATCTCGCCCAGGCCGTAGCTGGCGGTGACGAAGACCACGTCGCGGAAGCCCGACTCGGTGTCGAGCGTGAACAGCACGCCCGAGGCGCCGACGTCGGAGCGCACCATCAGCTGCACGCCGGCCGAGAGGAACACGTCTTCGTGCTTGAAGCCGTGGTGCACGCGGTAGGCGATGGCGCGGTCGTTGTAGAGGCTGGCGAAGACTTCCTTCACCTTGTGGACGACGTCGTCCTCGCCGGTGACGTTGAGGAAGGTCTCCTGCTGGCCGGCGAAGCTGGCGTCGGGCAGGTCCTCGGCGGTGGCGGAGGAGCGCACGGCCACGGCCAGGGCCGGGTCGCCGGCCTCGGCGCAGAGCTGGCGGTAGGCCTGGCGGATGGACTGGTCGAGCTGCGGCTGCAGCGGGGCGTCAATCACCCAGCCGCGGATCTCGGCGCCGGCGGCGACCAGCGCGTCCACGTCCTCGACGTCGAGCGCGCCCAGGCGGTCGTAGATGCGCTGGTGCAGGTCGTTGAAGGCGATGAATTCACGGAAGGCGTCGGCCGTGGTGGCGAAGCCGCCGGGCACCGAGACGCCCAGGTGGGCCAGCTGGCCGATCATCTCGCCGAGCGAGGAGTTCTTGCCGCCGACCTGGGCCAGGTCGGAAAGGCGGAGTTCGTGCAGCCAGAGGACGTCGGCGTTCAAGGAGGGCTCCGTGCGCTCGGGGCCGGGCGACCGGAGGGGGACGCCCCGCGTACGATGGAATCAAGCTGCGTATGATGCGACCCACGGGCGCGTCATACAAGCTTGAATTGTCTAGGGAATCATGCCGAGGCGGGGCTTTCGGCGGGAGGAAACAGCGGCATGGAAGGGGTTCGCCACGTCTTTTACGTCTCCGACGGCACCGGCATCACCGCCGAGACTATCGGCCACAGCCTGCTGACCCAGTTCAACGGCATCGAATTCGCCACCCGGCGCATCGCCTTCGTCGACAGCGTCGAAAAGGCCGAGGCCGCCGTGGCCCAGATCAGGACGGCCGAGCTGGCCAGCGGCCTGCGCCCGGTGGTGGTGAACACCGTGGTCGACCCCGAACTCAATGGCCTGCTGGCCGCCAGCGGGGCGCTGATGCTCGACGTGTTCGCGCCCTTCATCAGCCCGCTCGAACAGGAGCTGTCGCAAAAGCGCCAGCCGCGCGTGGGCCACGCCCACGGCCTGGTGGACTTCGCCGCCTACGAGCAGCGCATCAACGCCACCAACTACGCGCTCACCCACGACGACGGCATGGACGTGCACTACGACGACGCCGACGTGATCCTGGTGGGCGTGTCGCGTTCGGGCAAGACGCCCACGTGCCTGTACCTGGCGCTGCACTACGGCGTGAAGGCCGCGAACTATCCGCTCACCATCGAGGACCTCGAGGGGCGCGAGCTGCCTCGGCGCCTGCGCAAGCACCGCAGCAAGCTCTTCGGCCTGACCATCGACCCCATCCGCCTGCAGCAGATCCGCCAGGAGCGCCGGCCGAACTCGCGCTACGCCACGCTCGACACCTGCCGCTCCGAAGTCATTGCCGCCGAGGCGATGTTCCGCCAGGAGAACATTCCGGTGCTGTCCACCACGCACACCTCGATCGAGGAAATCTCGGGCAAGGTGCTGGCGCAACTGGGCATCCACCGGCACATGTTCTGAGCCGCGGACGCCGCCGGGACGCGTGCTAGCATCGGGCCATGCACGCCCCGGCGCCCAAGCATCCGCACCTGCCGCGACTGAGCCGCTTCCAGTGGCTGATGGGCCTTTACGGCGAGAATTTCCAGCGCCTGACGCGCATGTTCCAGCCGCAGGTGCTGGCGCCGGGCCGCTATGTTTCCCGCGTCGAGGGCGGACTGGACCTGCACCTGGAGGTGCTGGCGCTGCATGCGTACACGGTGGAACTGCGGCTGAGCTACGCCATGCTCGACCCGGCCACCGGCCAGCCCGACCCTTCGGCCTACGTGCGCCTGTACCGCGACGCCCGCCAGGCCGAGGCCACGCACTGCTACATCGGCCGCCGCTGGCAGGACGTCCTGGGCCTGCGCCCGAACGTGCAGGTGATGGTGGGCCACCGCCTGCGAATGAACGGCTTCCTCAACAAGTGGCTCGACTATCTTGAAGGGCAGGGGCACGGCCCCCACACCCTGGCCGAGGCGGGTCCGGCGCCGGCCGACGAAAAAAATGCAGCCTGTGCTTGACGAGCCTGTCGCGCCTGACTAAACTTTCGCTTCTTCCTTCGGTGGGGCTATAGCTCAGCTGGGAGAGCGCTACAATGGCATTGTAGAGGTCATCGGTTCGATCCCGATTAGCTCCACCACCGATTTAAGTCCCCATCGTCTAGAGGCCTAGGACATTACCCTTTCACGGTAGCGACCGGGGTTCGAATCCCCGTGGGGACGCCAAGAGTGAAGCCTCGAAAGCCCGGTCCGAAAGACCGGGCTTTTTCTTTGCGCGATTGCCGGGGACACTCCAGGACATGGCCCACGCGAACTCCAAACACCAGATCCTCCTCGCCGTGTTGCCGCTGGCCGAGGCCGCGGGCCAGCCGGCCTGGCTCGACGCCGGCGAGCAGGCGCGCCTCGACGGCATGGCCTCGCCGCTGCGGCGGCGGCAGTTCCTGGCCGGGCATGGCCTGGCGCGGCGCCTGGCCGAATCGCTGGCCGGCCGGCCCGCCGGCGAATGGCGCTGGTCGGTCGACGACGGACAGCGGCGCCGGCTGGTGCACGTTGACGGCGAGGCGCTCTTCGTTTCCGTCAGCCATTCCGGCGACCACGTGGCCGCCGCCGTGGGCCGCAAGGCGCTGGGGTTGGACCTGGAATGCGACCCGCGCGAACGCGACTGGGCCGGACTGGCCCGCAGCCTGTTCGAGCCGTCGCTGGTCGATGGCGTCGGCGCCGACCCGGCCGCGTTCCGCCGCGCCTGGGCCCTGGCCGAGGCCGAGGCCAAGCGTTCTGGCGATGGCATCCAGCGTGCCTGGCTGCGCCGCCTGCTCATGGAACCCGCGAACCGTCCTGACGCCGAGGCCTGGACCTGGCCCCTGGCGGGGCAGGGCACGCTGGCTCTCGCGGCCTGGCCGGGCGCGACCGTCGAGGGTGGGCCGGGCGTGCCGCAGGCCTGGCGCTACCGCCTGGCCGGCTGAGGCGCTTCGCCGCCGGCGAGGTCGTCGAGGATCGGGCAGTCGGGCCGCTCGTCGCCGTGGCAGTGCCGGGCCAGCGACTGCAGCGTGCGCTGCATGGCCTGCATCTCGCCGATGCGCGCTTCGAGGTCGGCGGCGTGCGCCAATGCCAGCTGCTTGACCTCGGCGCTGCTGCGGCCCGGGTCGGACCACAGGCCCAGCAGCTGGGCGATCTGGGCCATCGAGAACCCCAGCGTGCGTGCCCGCCGGATGAAACGCAGGCGGTGCAGGTCGGCCTCGCTGTAGAGCCGGTAGTTGGCGAACGTGCGGTTGGCCGGCGGGATCAGGCCGGTGGCCTCGTAGTGCCGGATCATCTTGGCCGAAACGCCCGACAGCGCCGAGGCCTCGCCGATGTTGTGCAGGCCCCGGGCCTTGGCGTCGCCGAGCTCGGGCCGGATCGTTCGCTTGGACATGGCGTTCTCCTCAGTGCCGGGCGCGCGGCGTCCAGCGCCGCAAGAGCAGGGTATTGGACACGACGCTCACGCTCGAGAGCGCCATCGCCGCGCCGGCCACCACGGGGTTGAGCAGGCCAGCGGCGGCCAGCGGGATGCCGACGACGTTGTAGATGAAGGCCCAGAACAGGTTCTGGTGGATCTTGCGCGTGGTGCGGCGCGAGACGTCGATGGCGTCGGCCACCAGGCGCGGGTCGCCGCGCATCAGGGTGACGCCGGCCGCATGCATGGCCACGTCGGTGCCGCCGCCCATCGCGAAGCCGACGTGGGCCGCCGCCAGCGCCGGCGCGTCGTTGACGCCGTCGCCGACCATGGCCACGTGTCCCTGGCGCGCCAGTTCGCGCACGACCTCGGCCTTGTCGGCCGGCAGCACGTCGGCGCGCACGTCGTCGTCGGGAATACCCAGCGCACGGGCCACCGACAGGGCGGCGCCGCGGTTGTCGCCGGACACCATCACCGTGCGCAGGCCCTGCGACCGCAGCGCGGCGATGGCCTCCCTGGCCTCGGGCCGCGGCGGGTCGCCGAAGGCCAGCAAGCCCTCCAGTTGCCAACCGCCGTCGCGCTCCGACGCCAGCCAGGAGACCGAGCGTCCCTTGCCGGCCTCGGCTTCGCCGTCGGTGGCGAGGGCGCCCAGTGCGACGCCCCGCTCCTGCATCAGGCGGCTGCTGCCCAACACCAGGCGCTGGCCCTCGATTCGGCCTTCGAGGCCGCGACCCTGCAGCGCGGTGATGCCCTGCGCCGGCGCGGGCAGCGCGCCCGCGGCCGTGGCGGCGCTGACCACGGCCCGCGCCAGCGGATGTTCGCTGCCGAGCTGGAGCGCGGCGGCGCGCTGCAGCAGGCGGGTGTGGTTGCCGTCGGTCGCGCGCAGCGCCACCAGTTCGGGCTTGCCCGCGGTAAGCGTGCCGGTCTTGTCGAAGGCGACGATGCGCAGGGTGCGCGTGGTTTCCAGCGCCTCGGCATCCTTGATCAGGATGCCGGCCTGGGCCGCGACGCCGGTGCCGGCCATGATGGCCGTGGGCGTGGCCAGGCCCAGCGCGCAGGGGCACGCGATGACCAGCACGGCCACCGCGTTGAGCGTGGCCTGGGTCCAGTCGCCGGACGCAAACCCCCAGCCGAGCAGCGTCGCGAGCGCGATCACGACGACGACCGGCACGAACACGGCGCTGACGCGATCGACGATGCGCTGGATCGGCGCCTTCTTCGCCTGCGCGTCCTCCACCAGCCGGATGATGCGCGCCAGCGCCGACTCGGCGCCCACGGCGGTGGTGCGCAGCACCAGCCGGCCTTCGGCGTTCACGGCGCCGCCGGTGACGTGGTCGCCGGGCTCCTTGGCCACCGGCAGGGATTCGCCGCTGAGCAGCGACTCGTCGGCATGGCTGCGGCCCTCGAGCACCTCGCCATCGACCGGGAAACGTTCGCCGGGCAGCACCACCACGAGGTCGCCCGTGCGCACGGTGGCGACCGGCACCTCGGCCTCGCGGCCATTGCGGTGGCGCAGGCGCGCGGTCGCCGGGCGCAGCGCCTGCAGGGCGCGGATGGCCTCGGTGGTCTGGCGCTTGGCGCGGGCCTCGAGCCACTTGCCCATCAGGATGAGCGTGATGATGACCGCCGAGGCCTCGAAATAAAGCGGCGGCTCGCCGTGGTGCGGCTGGGAGAACAGCAGGTGGTAGACGCTGAGGCCGTAGCCGGCGCTGGTGCCGATGGCCACCAGCAGGTCCATGTTGCCGCTGCGCGCCTTCAGCGCCTTCCAGCCGGCGCGGTAGAAGCGCGCACCGAGCCAGAACTGCACCGGCGTGGCCAGGGCGAACTGCCACCAGCCCGGCAGCGCCCAGTGCCCGCCGAAGGGCATGGCCAGCATCGGCAGCACCAGCGGCAGCGAGAGCAGCGCCGCCAGCGCCAGGTGCCGTCGCTCGCGCGCTGCGGCATCGCTGGCGGGCGGCGGGGCGCTGTCGCCATCGAGCGGCAGCGCTTCGTAACCAGCCTGCTTCACGGCTTCGACCAGTGGCTCCGGTCCGACGCTGCCGTCGGTGGCCACCGACGCGGTGTCGGTGGCCAGGTTCACGCTGGCGGCGCTGACGCCGGGCACCTGCGCCAGCGCCTTCTCCACCCGGCCTGCGCAGGAGGCGCAGGTCATTCCACGGACGGCGAATCTCAGTTCAGCGGGGGAGGGCATGGCGGCGGACCTTGTCGGGGAGGGAGCCCCAGCTTCGGCCTTCCCATCATGGGAGGGTCAAGCCCGGGTGCTCACTCGCCGTGGCGCGCGAAGGGCTCGGCCTTGCCGTCGGGCGTGATCAACTCGACGGTGTAGGGCTGCACGCGGCCATCGGGTGCTTCCATGCCCGGCGAACCGATCGGCATGCCCGGCACGGTGAGGCCGCGGGCCTTGGGGCGCTCGGCGAGCAGGCGCTTGACGTCCCGGGCGGGCACGTGGCCCTCGACGAAATAGCCATCGACCTCGGCCGTGTGGCACGAGCCCTTGGCCGGCGGAATGCCGACGCGGGCCTTCACCGGACCCATGTCCTCGGTCTCGACCACCTTCACTTCGAAGCCTTCGGCCCGCATGTGCTCGACCCAGAGCTTGCAGCAGCCGCAGTAGGGGCTCTTGTGCACGGTGACCAGCGGCAGGCTGTTGTCGACCGGGCTGGCGTTGGCCGGCGCCTGCGCGAACGCCGGCGCGACCAGCAGCAGGGCGGCCAGCGCGAAAAGATGTCGCATCGTCTTCATGGTCTTGCTCCTTGGTTTCAAGCCTTGCCGCGGCGCACGGGCGCGCCGAAGGCGGGATCGGTGCTCACGCGCCGGGCCACGGTGCCGGGCGGGTTGCGGTACCAGCCCGGGTCGCTGAAATCGCCAGGGGCGATGTCGTCGCGCACCTTGAGCACGGTGAACATGCCGCCCATCTCGATGTTCCCGAACGGGCCCTTGCCGGCCATCATCGCCAGCGTATTCTCCGGGCCCTTCATGTGGCCGCTGTCGGTGTGTTCCTGATGTTCGGACATGCCGTGCTGGCCCATGGCCATGTAGCCCGGCAGCATCCGGCGGATCTTCTGCTCCACGCCCGCCTGGTCGACGCCCAGCGTGTTCGGGATTTCGTGGCCCATCGGACCCATGGTGTGGTGCGACATGTGGCAGTGGAAGGCCCAGTCTCCGGGCACGGCGGTGAATTCGATGTCGCGCATCTGGCCGACGCCGACGATCTCGGTCACTTCCTTGCGCCACTGCGACCGGGGCCAGCGGCCGCCGTCGCCACCGGTCACGTCGAACTGCACGCCGTGCAGGTGGATCGGGTGGTTCCACATGCTCAGGTTGCCCACGCGGATGCGCACGCGCTCGCCGGTGCGCGCCACCATCGGCTCGATGGCCGGATAGACCTTGGAATTGAAGGTCCACAGGTCGAAGTCCTGCATCACCGACGGATCCGGCCGGTACGTGCCCGGGTGCAGGGCGAAGTGGTGCAGCAGCAGGGCATAGTCGCGGTCCACGTGGTCGCCGCCCTTGGGATGGATGACGAACAGGCCCATCATGCCCATCGCCAGCTGCACCATCTCGTCGGCATGCGGGTGGTACATGTGGCTGCCGTGCTGCACCAGGTCGAACTCGTAGGCGAAGGTTTCGCCGGGCTGGATTTGCGGCTGGCTCAGGCCGCCCACGCCGTCCATGCCGCTGGGCAGGATCAGGCCGTGCCAGTGGATGGTGGTGGCTTCCTTGAGGCGGTTGGTGACGAAGATGCGCACGCGGTCGCCTTCGGTGGCCTCGATGGTCGGGCCCGGCGTGGAACCGTTGTAGCCCCAGCAGGTGGCCTTCGAGCCGGGCGCGAACTCGTGCTCGATTTCCTCGGCGACGAGGTGGAATTCCTTGACGCCGTTGTTCATGCGGTGCGGCAGCGACCAGCCGTTGAGCGTGCGCACCTTGCCGCGGGCGCGGCGCGCCGGCGGCGCGCTGTCGGTGTCCACGCGTTCGGCGGGCGCGGTCTGGGCGAGCACCGGCAGCGCGGCGGCGCCCGCCAGGCCGGCACCGGCGCCGATCAGCAGCTTGCGTCGGGAAAGGCTCATGGCGTGGCTCCGTGATGGTGGTGGTGGTCGTGCTCGTCTTCGGTTTCTTCCGCCTTCGGGGCGGGCTTTTCCTCCGCCTTGGGCGACATGTCGTGGCCCGAATGGTCCATGCCTTGGTGCTTGGAGTGGTCCATGCCTTGGTGCTTGGAGTGGTCCATGCCCTGGTGCTTGGAGTGGTCCATGCCGCCGTGCTGAGAGTGATCCATCGCCGGCGCTTCGGCCGGGCCGAGGATGTCGTCGAGCGAGGGCGTGCGCGCGGCGATGCCCGCGTCGCTGGGCAGGCGGTGGCCGACCACGCGGGCCAGCTCGACACGGGCCAGCCAGTAGTCGCGCACGGCCTCGAGGTAGGACTGGTAGGCGTCGTACTCGGCCACCTTGGCCTGGATCAGCTCGAACACGCCGATGAGCATGAAGTTCTGGCGCTCCTGCTGCCGCGCCACGATGGCTTCTCGCTGCGGCACCAGCGCGAGGCGGTGGGTGTCGACCACCTCGCGCATCGCCGCCACCGCTTCGGCGCCGGTGAGCACGCCGTTCTCCGCGGCCAGCTCCGCCTGCTGCATGCGGGCCATCGCTTCGGCCAGGCGCGCCTGGGCCTTGGCCAGCTTGGCCTGGCCCTGGTTGAACACCGGCAGTTCGAGCGCGATTTCCGGACCCCGCAGCACGCTGCCGTCGCCTTCCTTATTCGCGCTCGTAGCCGATCTCGCTGCCGCCGAGCCAGCGCAGGGTGCGGGTCAGGCCCAGCGCATCGGCCAGCACCTCGGCCTCGGCGCGTGCGGCCAGCAGTTCGAGGTTGCCCTCGCTCGCCAGCGCGACCAGCGCGGCCGGCTCGTCCTCGCTCGGGACGGGCAGGGGCAGGGTGTCGCTGGCCTCCCACCGGGCCTCTTCGCCGCGCAGGCCCAGCAGCGTCACCAGCTCAAGGCGATGGCGCGACGCATCGGCCTTCGCCTGCAGCGCCTCGATGCGTGCCTGGCTGGCCGCCGCCTGTTCCTGCGCCAGCTGCAGCGCGCTGATGTTGCCGGCGGCGTGGAAGCGCCCGGCCAGCTCGGCGCTGGCGGCCGTGCCTTCCGCCACGGCCTCGCGCATGCCCGCCACCTGGCGCGCGGTGACGTAGGTATACCAAGCGGCCTCGACATCGGCGACGGTGTCGAGCACCGCACCGGCGACTTCGAACCGCGCACGGTCGTAGTCCTTGTTCGCCAGTCGGGCCTTGGCCGGCATCAGCAGCAGGTCGAACAACGGCAGCGACAGTCCCGTGGTGCGGATGTGGCCGCCGCCCTCGATCGACAGGCGCTGGAACGACAGCCGCGGATTCTCGATCTCGACCGCTTCGAGCACCTCGGCGCGGGCCAGGCCCAGGCGCGCGTAGTGCTCGCGCAGGCGCGGGCTGCGCAGCATGGCCACGCGGGTGGCGGCCTCGAGCGTCATCGGCGCGTCCAGCCACTGCTGGATGCGCGCCTGCTCAGCCGGCGGCGCGGACAGCGCCGACCAGTCCACGGCCGGGCCGCCGCGTTCGGACAGCAGCTGGGTGATGTCGGCGTGGCGCGGTTGCGGCGCCAGCGAGGCGCAGCCGGCGAGGCTGGCGCCCAGGGCCAGCGCCAGGACGGCGCGGGCGGGAATGCGATTCATGGTGGGTCTCCGGTCAACAGGCCCGCGCGAAGCGGGCAGGGCGAGGCGCGGAACCGAGGGTTCCGCCGGGCTCGCTCAGCCGATCGGAGGTCGGGTGTCGGGCAGGGCCGGGCTTCGGGGCAGGGTGCCAGCAAGCGGAACGGCCTCGAGCGAAGCCGGCAATGGATGCAGGCTGCGCACCAGCCGCAGCGGCGCCGCCGCCGCGTGGTGCAGGCAGTCGCAGCCGCAATAGCCGGATTCTCCGGCACAACAATCGGTCTCGCCGCCATCCGTGGCCGGCGCGGGCCCGTCGAGATCGTGGCAAGGCGCCGCCGACGCGGGCATCTGCGCCGGTTCGGCCGCGAACGCCGCCAGCGGCCCGCCGGCCACGAGGGCCAGGACCAGCAGCAGGTTCATCAGCAGGCGCAGGAACGACATGGCGGCAAGTTTAGCGCGCTTGGGGCAGGGCGGCAGTCTGGGGCTTGCCCCCGTGGCAAGGTCAAGGCCTCCGTCATTGACAGTGCCGTCGCCGGCGGGTCCTACTGGCCACCATGGCGACGGCATCGGGAAAGCAGCCGCACGTGGTGGTGGTGGGCGGCGGATTCGCCGGCCTCTGGGCCGTGCGGGCGCTGGCGCGGGCGCCGGTGCGCATCACACTGGTGGACCGCTGCAACCACCATCTGTTCCAGCCGCTGCTTTACCAGGTGGCCACGGCCGGGCTGTCGGCACCGGACATCGCGGCGCCGCTGCGGCACATCCTGCGCCGCCAGGCCAATGTCGAGGTGCGCCTGGCCGCGGTGGCGGGCGTTGACGCCGATGCCAAGTGCATCCGGCTCGAAGGCGGCGACGCGATCGCGTTCGACTATCTGCTCCTGGCCAGCGGGGCCACCCACGCCTATTTCGGCCACGATGAGTGGGAAGCGCATGCGCCGGGCCTGAAGACCCTGGACGACGCCTTGCACCTGCGTCGGCGCCTGCTGCTGGCCTTCGAACACGCCGAGGCCGAGCCCGACCCGCAGCGGCGCAAGGCCTGGCTCGAGTTCGCCATCATCGGCGGCGGGCCGACGGGCGTGGAGTTGGCGGGCACGCTGGCCGAGATCGCCCGGCACACGCTGCGCCGTGAATTCCGGCGGATCGACCCGGCGCAGGCGCGGGTGCGGCTGGTGGAGGCGGGTCCGCGGGTGCTGCCGTCGTTCCCGGAAACCCTTTCCGCCAAGGCCCGCCGCCAGCTCGAGCGCCTGGGCGTGGAGGTCGTCACCGGCACCCCGGTGACCCGGATTACGGGCGAGGGTTATTGGCTGGGCGAGCAGTTCGTGCCGGCCGGCACCGTGGTCTGGGCGGCGGGCGTTGCGGCCTCGCCGCTGGCGCGCAGCCTGGGCGTACCGCTGGACCGGGCGGGCCGGGTGCGGGTGGCGCCGGATCTTTCCGTGCCGGGCCATCCGGACATCTTCGTCGCGGGCGACCTGGCGGCCGTGAGCCAGGGCAAGCGGGCCGTGCCGGGCGTGGCGCCCGCCGCGAAGCAGATGGGGCGCCATGTTGCCAAGGCGATCGCGGCGCGACTGCGGGGCGCCGAGGCGCCCGCGTTCCGCTACCGTGATTTCGGAAACCTCGCCACGATCGGCCGGATGGCCGCGGTGGTGGATTTCGGGACGCTGCGGTTCTCGGGGCTGCCGGCCTGGTGGTTCTGGCTCGGCGCCCACGTGTTCTTCCTGATCGGTTTCCGCAACCGCCTGGTGGTGCTGCTTAACTGGTTCTGGGCCTACTGGAGCTACCAGCGGGTGTCACAGTCCGCCAAACCGCGGCGCACCGTGACAGCCCCTGGGCAAGTTGCGGAAAGATATAGACATTTCTTCTAACCTTGTCCTCCGGGAACCGGGGGTTGCGGATGGCGTGCGACAGCATTACGGAGCATGCTGGCATCTAACGTCACGGTAAAGCGGATACCGGCCAGCGAACAGCCGGTTGCGCAAGCGGCCTCCACCCGGCGACGCCCGGGGCCGCCAGCGAGCGCGAAACCCCTGCGTGGCGCGGGGTAAACACATTTCGGCAGAACCTCGTCTAACTTTCGCGGGCGAGAAACACCGCTAGCGTCCCTTTACTCACCTCCGCCAGCGCGCCTCGAGCCGCCGGCACGGACGATGCGTCGCCATCCCCGATGGAGCGTGAGCAGCTCAAGGCAGAGCGTCCTTGTGGGACATCCACAGTCTCCAAGCTCCTTGGCATGGAAGCCTCTCATTCAAGGGAGGGCACCCCATGGGCATCTGTTGACCACAAGCCAAATCGTCGCTCCGACCCATGTCGGGGCCGCTCTGTGCCTTGGAGAAATTCCTATGAAAGCAATGCATCAACCCCCGCCGTCCAGAATGGACGGCGCCATTCGATGGTCCGCTCGAGAAATTCCGCTCTCCCATGGGAGACACGTCTGCGGTCGCGTTGCTTGGACGCCACCCACCCAGTCCGTGCCCGTAGAGAGCGATCTCGAGGCGCATGCCATTGCGTTCTTCTCGCGACACGCCGGCCTGGTGGCTATCCACGCCCAGCCGTTCACTCTCCGCTACGCGGATGACCAGGGCGTCCACCGGTACACACCTGACTTCCTGGTGGTCTACGACCGGGTCACCCGCGCCATTGTCCGGTTGGGATTTCGACGGTGGACGGTCGTCGAAATCAAGTCGAAGTCCATGTTGGACCGTGATCCTGACGCTGTGAGCCGCCGCCTGGCGGCTGTTCGCCGGTTGCTCGGCTTCGCCACGGTCGTGCTCACCGAATGTCAGCTTCGGACGGGGAGGGCGCGGCCATGACGCTCGAACTCACCCCAGGCACGACCTGCGTCGCCAATGGCCGGGTCATCCAGATCGACGGGGCCGACTCGCTCACCCACATGCGCGTGCGTGATGTGGCCACGGGGGCGGTCAGTTCCGTCGCGATCGCCCGGATCGAGGCGCTGCCCAAGACTGCGGCTGCCTCGTCCTTCGAAGGAATCCCTGCCGCGGAATGGAAGCGTTGCTGTGACCTCGCCAAGGACCTGACGCCCCTGAACAGCCGGACCACCGTCGCCCGCAGCGAGCTCGAAAAGCTCGCCAAGCGTCACGGCATCAGCGTCAGGCAGCTTCAGAGGGCCCGTGCGACCTTCAGGAAGGACCCACGCGCCAGCGCCTTGGCCCGAAGCCCGGGAGGTCGGCCGCTCGGACTAAATCAGCTGGATCCGGAGGTCGATGCGCTGATCAAGCACGTCATTGCCAAGCACTACCTGCGCCGGGAACGACCGTCCAAGGAATACGTGGTTGTCCGTGCCCGCTCCCTGGCTCGGCGACTCAAGCTCAAGCCGCCGTCCCGATCCGCGGTGCTGACCCGAATCGCCCGTGAAGACGGCTACCAGGCGGACCGCGCCCGGCTGGGTTGCAAGGCGGCCAAGCAACGCTGGGAGGCCCGCACCGGCAAGTTGGAGGCGGAACGGCCCCTGGATCTTCTGGAAATTGACCACACCCCGGCCGACGTCCTCGTCCTGAGCGATGACCGCCTAACCGTGATCGGACGTCCGTGGGTCACCGTGGCCATCGACGTGGCGACCCGCTGCGTCATGGGCATGTACATCTCCATGGATCCCCCTTCCGCGGTTTCTGTCTCCCTGTGCGTGGAGCACACGGTGCTGCCCAAGCCCGAGAACGAGGGCGATCCCGGCATCTGGCCCATGTACGGCAAGCCCAAGAAGATCCTGGTCGACAACGGCAAGGACTTCCGCAGCATGGCGCTGCAGCGTGGCTGCCAGGACCATGGGATCGACCTGGCCTGGCGGCCGGTGCGGACGCCGCACTACGGGGCCCACATCGAGCGCCTGATCGGCACGCTGATGCAGATCGCCCACCTACTGCCGGGCACCACCTTCAGCAACATCCGTGACAAGGGCGACTACGACAGCGCCGGAAAGGCTCGCCTCACCCTGGATGAGTTCCGCCAGTGGATGACGCAGAAAGTCTGCCGGACCTACCACACGCGCAGGCATTCCAGCCTCGGAGTTCCGCCACTGGTGGCCTGGGAGCGGGGCCTGCAGGACGAACAGGGCCAGATGGTCCCGCCGGCGCTGCCGGCGGCCCCGCTGAAGTTCCGGATGGATTTCCTGCCGTACGTGATGCGGCCGGTTCGGCGCACCGGCATCACCTTCGGCGCCAGTCGCTACTGGCACCCGGACCTCAGCCCCCTCATCCGCCAGGACGAGGTCATGGTTCGGTACGACCCCCGCAGCCCCGGTGCCGTTTGGGTCCGTCGTCCCGACGGCATGCTCGTGACGGCGCCGGCGATCGCCGGGCGGGCGGTGGGCGAACCGGGCAGCCGACGTGCCCTCGATGCCGAGGCCCAGGCCCGGATGGACGCGATGACGGACGAGGGCTTCGAGAAGACCGACCAGATTGAAGCGGCCGCCCAGGCGCAGACCCGTCAGGCCCGTCATCCGTCGCGTCGCCCGCGGACCCAACGCTCCTCGCCGCGATCTGCGGCCGCCAGTGCGGCTGCCGTGAACCCCACCGATCTCAGCGCCCTGCCGGCGAAAACCCCGTCGGCCCGTGCGCCCATCCCTGTTGAAGAATGGACCTAAGGAGCTTGTCATGACCGACTATTCCCACCTCGACCCCAAGACCCAGGCCTGGCTCGAACTGCCGGATCTGGAGCGTGCCAACCGGATGCTCATCGACCGCTTCATCACCCACGAACGGCTGCAGCCGATCATGGATCACATCGATTTCCTTCGCTTCAGTCCGCCCAAGTCCCGGGCCAGCGGACTGGTGGTCTCGGGACTTCCCGGCTCGGGCAAGACCATGATCGCCCGTGCCATCGAACGCAGGTACCCGCCGATTGCCGCCGAAGGAAGCAAGGCGGCCAGCCTGCCGGTCCTGACGATCGAAATGACGGGTGCCCGTGAGGCCCGGGCGCTCTACGACCGGATCCTGACCGAACTGGGGGTGCCTGATCCGAAGCGCTACGTGGGCAGCGACCGCGAACGCATGGTCCTCAAGCTGTGCCGGGCGGCCAATCTGCGCTTGCTTGTGGTCGACGAAATTCAGGACATCCTGACCTCGACGGCGCGGCAGCAGCGCATTGCCCTGGATACGATCAAGTTCCTGATGAACCAGCTGTCGATGCCGGTGTTGGCGCTGGGAACGGCCCAAGCACCGGACGCGATGCAGGTCGACGAGCATCTCAATGCCCGCTTCACCTACCGCAGCCTGCCGGTCTGGAAGCAGGACACTTACCTGGTGAACTTCCTAGATGCTCTGGAGCGCGTGCTGCCCCTCAAGCAGCCCTCGCAGCTCTCGTCGCTGCCGATCACGACCGCGCTGCTTCGGCTGTCTGACGGCGTCCTCGATCCCATGATGCGACTGATTACCTATGCGGCAGCCCATGCGGTCGAGTCTGGGACGGAGCAGATCACGCCCCAGCTGCTGGAGCGGGCGAGGGTGGAAATGCCCACGGCCGCTGTCAGGCTAGCGCGGGAACGCGCGAACGAACCGGCCAAGGCCGCGTGAGCATGGAACAAGCCACTCCCCGCTGGTGGGTCTCACCGCCCGGGCCCGACGAGTCACTGCGCTCGTGCCTGGCCCGGGCGGCCACCCTGTACGAGAGTGAGCCCGGCGAACTGTGGTCGCAGCTCCATGCCGGTGCCCAGCAACCGGCGGGGACCGTGGATGACCCATCGTGTCCCGCGCTGCAGCGCCTGGGGCTGGCCCTCGGGGTGCCAGCCCCTTCGCTGCGGCCGCATCGGTTGCCGGATTCGCCAGCGCTCTTGGCACCCCAAGCTCGAATGGCGATTTGCCCGGCTTGCTGGGCTGAGGACGACGCCGCGGGCCGGCCTCGCGGCTACCGTCGCAGCTGGTCGCATGTCCTTCGCACCATCTGCCCGGTTCACCACGCCCCCTTGATTCTCCCGCGGGACCGGCTCAATCCTGACCTGGCATCTGCACTGGGAGTGCAGGCGGCTCTCGATGACCATGATCGTGAAATTCTGGAGCTGATCGAGCGGTTTGGTGCAGCGCTCGAGGCCAGCCTGTTTGAGAGCACCCTCTGGCCGGCAGACTGGCAGGGGAGCCCGCGGTCCGCGCGTGAATGGCTCACCCGTGTGACTTTCGACCCCGGTGCCACCAGGGGGCCGCCGCTCATCGCCAACGTATCGGCACCCCCAGCCTTGGCGGGATTCATCCGAGGCCCCCGTCATTACCGGGAGTTGAGAGGCGCGGACGGTTGGGAGGCCTTCCGGCACCTGGTGGACCCCTGTGAACGTCGCGCCGCAATATGGCTCGTGGCCTGGCAAATGATGCCGGCGGTCCCCGTCAGCTACTCACCCGGCTGGATCGACATCCCCGGACTACTTTGAACGGATATCCAGGTTCTAGTGCAGGTTCAAAGCCACACACATTGAGCTGGAAACTCGCCGCTTTGTGGGATCGAACGCGGACGGGATCGGAAAATGGAGGGCAGGTAAGGTCGATCTTACGCCGAACCCTAAATGACCCCGCTACTCAAAGAGGGGGACGTCGATGGATTATGGCCTCTGGGCTGTCTAGGAAAGTCTGGGCGGTCCACCTTGCTGCTGACCTACAGTCAGGCGACCCTGGCCGCCCGAAGCAAGGCGAGAAAGGCGCTCGGCCTCAAGTAGGGGAAGCGCTGCGACCAGGCATTAGGGATTTGAGGACATCAGCGATTTTGCCGCGTGTCGCCTACCGGCTTCGGTAATGCAAACGGGTCAGTCGGTGTCCGACTCCCAGGGGGGCCAAACACGCAGGTGGCGCGGCAGGATGAGCAGGGACATCACGCTATCGTACTGGTCGGCCGTGATCTTGAGCTCTCGCAGGGAGGACCCCGCCTCCGCATGTGCAAACCAAGTGCGGGCATCTACCGTACGCCCGGCACGATCCACCGCTACTTGATCATCGGACGCTAGCGCTCCGGGGGGTACTTCGACTGGGCGGCCGCGTGTGCGGAAAAATGCGCCGGCACGCATCGCCAATTTGCTGGCATGCGACCAACGCATGAACCCGTCGCGCGACACGACCAGGACGGCGTTTTCATCGGTGAAATCCAGCCACTTCAACGTCGTTGCCGTCAGGGACGTGCCATAGCGATCTGCGCACGCGCCCAGCAAGGCGAAGTCCACTTTGGCGTTGACCTGCTGGCGGAAGTCGTCCAGCGGCATCAACAACGTCGACGCGAAAAGGTCCGCCTGAGCCTCGATA
The DNA here is from genome assembly GCF_001724815.1 of Arenimonas sp. SCN 70-307. Lineage (GTDB taxonomy): Bacteria > Pseudomonadota > Gammaproteobacteria > Xanthomonadales > Xanthomonadaceae > Arenimonas. The sequence continues at coordinate 35,827 of NZ_MEDO01000013.1, forward strand.
TTCTTCTCGTCATCCGACCAGTCGAGCATGTCCTGCTCGGTGCACTCAAAGGATGCCCGGCCGCGGCGGTGCAACAGGTAGTGCCCCAGTTCATGGGCTTGGGTAAACCGAATCCGCCCGGGCGAGGTCAGCCGATCGTTGAACAGCAGATACCACTCGCGACGATCGTCGCCGGGATACAGGGCCCCCTCAAAGCGGGGGATGTTTGCCGCGTGGACCTGGGTGATGGGGTCGTCCCAGTGAAAGATCGAGGCGGCCTCCCGGGCCAGCTCCGGCACCGCCACCGGAAAACGATCCAAGCCATGCGCAGCGGCGAACGCGTTGACGACCTTCGTGAGGCGATACGCGGCCTTGGACGGCGTCCAGATCTCCGGTGTCACGCGTCTTTCCGGAAGGACTCGACGATGCGCCGGATGGTTTCTTTGTCTTCCGGCTGCAGGTTGGAATAGCTTCGGAAGAACGCATCTTCGACGTGCCGCTGCTCGGGCTCGTCGACCGTGTCATCGAGCAGGAAGTCGGTGGTGACGCCAAGAATCGACGCCAGCGCCGCGAGCTTCTCCGCCGAGGGGCGCGGGGAGTCCCGGTTTTCCAGCTCCCACAAGTAGCTCTTGCTCATGCCCGCCGTCGCCGCGAGCTTGTCCAGGGTCATGCTGCCGTTCTTCTTGCGCAGCGCTCTGAGCTTGTCGCCTAGCTTTGTCGCCATAACAGGATGTGGCCTTTGTGTCAAGTAACATCAGCTACCACTATACCGAACAAAATGTTTGACATGCACGCAAATCCTGTTCAAGCTGGGCGCAAGTTCGGTACAGCGAACGATATATGCTGGCAAAGACGCATTCTGCCGCCAGTGGTTTCGGTCCGAGATCCAAGGAGTTCCCCATGAACAAGCCCCAAGATCCCCCCGGCCAGGGTCCCGGCCACCAGCACGGCGAACCGGTCACCATCAGCGTAGACGGCGTCGACCGCACCATCGCCGATGGCGTCTACAAGGTCAGCGCGCTCAAGCACCAGTTTGGCATCCCGCTGGACTACGAGCTCGACCAGGTCGTGGATGGCGTGTTCACGGCCCTCAACGACGCCCGGTCCCTGCACATCCGCGGCGGCGAGGTGCTGGTGAGCCATGTCCGCCAGGGCGGCTCCTCGTGAGCGCGGACGAGGACTTGCTGGCCAGCGCCCGGCGCATCAACCCGGGCGCCCAGCTCGTGAAGGAAGGCGGGCACCGCTTTGTGTACCTGCCCGCCCAGCCGGTGGACACCGGCGAGCGGCGGCGCGTGCTGGACGCCCTGCTGTGTCCGGGCCCGCATTCGGGGTACGCGACCCGGTTGTTTCTCGCCGAGCCGATCCCCGAGCGTGATCGCATCCAAGGCCAGGCTGCCAATTGGACCGTGCACTCGATCCTGGGCCGGGCTTGGCACTCGTGGTCCTGGCAGAACGTCCAGGCCAGCCTTCCGCTGCACCAGATGCTGCTCGCCCACCTGCACGCGCTGCGATGAACTACCAGTTTCGGATCGCCGAAGGTCTTCTGGCGGCCGTACACGCCGACCTGTCCCGCCCCCACGCCCATGCCTATGAGCGTGTGGGCTTCATCCATTGCCGCTTCGGCGCCGGCCCGCACCGCAGCGTAATCCTCGCCCAGGACTACGCGTCGGTGGCGGATGCCGACTACCTTGAAAGCGAGGAGATGGGCGCCGTCATGGGCCCGACGGCCATCCGACTGGCGCTGCAGGCCGTCTATCGGCACCAGGGGCCGGTGTTCCACGTGCACCGCCACGACCATGACGGCATTCCCGGCTTCAGTCGGGTGGACCTGCGTGAGAGCGCCAAGTTCGTTCCCGACTTTTGGAAGGTCGCGCCGAAGATGCCGCACGGCACGCTGGTGCTGAGCCACGACGCGGCGACCGGGCGGGTGTGGTGTCCCCGTGACCGCGAAGCACGGCCGCTGACCTCCATCGTGTCGGTCGGCACCCGACTGACCCGCCTAGGAGCGGCCCATGACTGAGCGCCACGTCCGCCAGAGCTTTCTCGGCCCGCATTCCGAAGAAATCTTGGCCCACACCGAGGTCACGATCGTGGGGCTATGCGGTGGCGGCTCGCATCTGGCCCAACAGCTGGCTCATATCGGCGTCGGCCGCTTCAATTTGGTGGATTTTGATCGGGCTGATGTCAGCAACAGCAATCGGATGGTCGGCCTCGATGCCGCGGCGGCTGCGCGCAAGGACCGCAAGGTCGACGTGATCCGCGAGCGCATCCTCGCGATCCAGCCGGGCGCACAGGTGGCGATCTTCGCCGCCCCTTGGCAGGAGGTGAGCGACGCGTTGAAGTTCAGCGACGTGATCTTTGGCGCCGTCGACAGTTACCGCGCCCGCGACGAGCTCGAACGTTTTGCTCGTCGCTACCTGATTCCCTACCTCGACCTGGGCATGGATGTGCACGGCGACCAAGCGCCCTACACGATCACGGGCCAAGTAATTTTGTCCGTACCCGAGGGTCCCTGCCTGCGTTGCTTCGGCTTTATCACCGAGCACCGCCTGACCGAAGAAGCGCAGCGCTATGGCGCCGCCGGCGGTCGACCCCAAGTCATCTGGCCCAACGGCACCTTGGCATCGACGGCCGTCGCAAAGTTCATGCAACTTGTCACGCCGTGGTCGCTCGATCGACCGGCGTTCTATACCGAGTACGACGGCAACCGATTGACCCTGATGCCCAGCCGCAAGCTACAAGCACTTCAGGGGCACCGCTGCCCTCACTTCGATGGTCCCCTCGCGCTGGGCGATGTCGTCTGGGGCCAGGCCGATCGTCCCGTACCCGCGTCCACGCCTTGATCCTCTCACTGCAGCCAGGAGCTGATGCCATGCCACGCTTCACCGTTCGTGTCGAACTTCACGGCGCCGATACTTGGGCGCACTACGAAAAGCTGTACGAGTACATGGCGCACCAAGGATTCACCGATACCCTCGTGACCGAGCAGGGGCGAGTCAAAATGCCGCCCGCCGAATACAACTACGAAGGCACCGCGACGCGTGCCGAGGTGCTGGCCAAGGCGCAGGTGGCCGCGGGCCGCGTGGTCACGTCCTACGCGGTGCTGGTCACCGAGTCTGCGGGGCGCACGTGGTCTGGGCTCGAGAAAGCGTAGCGCTGCCCATTGGGCCTACGTCTGCCGAGCTTACAAGTAGCCGGTCCCGCCCGGCGCCAGACGGCGGCTGGTTTGCCGTTCGCCGATCTGGGGCCGCTGGGGCGCGCTAGCGCTTTCCCTTCTGCGTCAGGACGCTGCCCGCCAGAGATTTCGTCGTCTTGCTGGTGCGTCCATCGGTGAGCGCCTTGGCGGCCTTGGTCGCTGTCGCCGGCGAACTTTGCTTGCTGGTCTTGGCCTGGGCCAGCGCGCTACCGGCCAACGATTTGGCGGTCGGACTGGCGGCGGGACTGCCCAGCACCTTGGCCGCGGTTTTGGTGACCTTGGGGCCTGACTGTTCCTTCTTGGACATGAGCGTGGTTCCTTCGGCTGGCCCAAGGAGACGCTCCGCACTGGAGGGGCCAGGCGCCGGTGCGGAGGCATTGCCGTCCATCAAGACTAGCGCAGTCGGGGCATCACCGCGCCAGCGGCGTCCCCATCTCAACTTCCAGCGCAAATCCGGCGTCCAGCGCCTGGCGCTGCACACCGGTCGCTGCCGCAGGCACGGTGGCGTGCAAGGTCACGGCCTCGTTGGACTGCGCCGTCAGGGGCGTGCAGCCGCGGGCATCGGCGGCGCCCTGGCCAGTCTGCACGGCGTGTTGCACCAGATGGACCTGGACGCCCGCGGGATCGCGTTGCACTTGCACGTGCCAACCGGCGAACAGGCTCACCGAAGTCAGCGTTTGTTGGGTCGCCGTGCACGTGCGCACCGGGTAGCCGTTGTCTGTGCCGACGCGCAGGTGGGCGGGAGCCTCGGTGACGTACAGGGTTTCGGCCAGGATCACCTCGTCGTTCTGGGTCAACACAAGGCGCATCGGCGTCATGTCGCCGATGTCATCCGCGGCAAGGGCAGGGTTGGTCAGGCTCAGGACGCCCAAAAGGGCGAGGGTGCGCAATGGCATGGGATCACCTCTGTCGTAGGGACTGTCAGGGCTCAGGATGAGCCACGTGTCGCGGTCGGCGCCGAGGCCGGCCGTTCAAAAGGCCAACGCAGTTGCGCGCCATAAGCGGTCGGGAAGGTCCGGTCCCGCAGGCCGACTTCGCCGGCGACCACCCCGTTGGGTCGATCGTGGAACGTGCGACCCAGATGGTCCCACAGCATCCAGAACTCCCCGAAGTTGACCTGCGCGTCTTCGTACTCGCGCTTGTGGTGCCAACGATGGATCTCGGCCACCCCCAGCACGTAACGCAAAGGTCCCATGCGGTAGTCGAGGTTGGCGTGCTGGAATGCCAGGTGCACGGCGAGCAGCGTGAGCCAGGCGCTGACGATGACCGGGGGCGCGCCCAAGGCGACGACCACCAGCAGGCCGGGGCTGGCCAGCAGCATGGCGCTCAGGGGATGACGCCGCTCGCCGTTGAGCCAGTACAGCCGTTCAGAGCTGTGGTGTGGGGCGTGCAGGCGCCACAGCCACCCGACGTGGTGACTCGCCCGATGCATCAGGTACAGCCCCAGGTCCATGACCGCGCCGGCGAGCAGCACCTGCGCCCACGCCGGCCACGCGTCCGGCCAGACCGAGGGCAGGTCCACGCGCAGCGCATTGAGCGCGAACGCGGTGCCGGCCAGCACGGCCAGATTCACGAGCGCATGGGCGATGTCGGTGGCGAGATCGTCGTGGTCCTCCAGCCAGGCGCGCTGGTAGGGGATCACCCACTCCAGGGCGGCCACGACCGTCATTGCCACCAGGGCGACGGCCGCCAGCCCGGGCCATTGCCAGGCCGGGCGCGCCACGATCTCCAGCACCGCCCAAAAACTCAGCCCAAACACGACCGGATAGGCCGTCACGCGTAGCAGGGACCGGATCATTGTTGCTCCTTTCACAAAAGTCCTGCGCCCAGCGGGGGGAACCACCGGGTGCCCGGCTTGAACAATTCGGCAGTCGCCGCGTCAGGCACGGGGTGGTCGGGTGGCCACCAGGAAATCGATACTGCCCAGCGGCACCGGCAGCGGGGACAGCGACTGCACATCGACGAAGCCGCCATCGACCAGGAAGGAAGTCAGCGTGCCGGCGGCGTGGTCACGCGTATTGGAGTAGCCATCGAGCAGGCGGACGAGATGGAACATCCCACGGCGCCAGCCCGCTTTGGCGCGCCCGAAATCCGCGATCACCAGGCGCCCGCCCGGGCGCAGGACTCGTCGTAGTTCCTGCACCGCGCGGTGCTTGGCGTGAGGCTGAAGGTGATGGAAGAACAGCGTGGACACCGCGAGGTCGAAACGGGCGTCGGGCAGCGGCAAGGCATCGCTCCACCCGGGCAGCAGCCGGGCCTGGGCACCCGCGGCCTCGATTTTGGCCGCGGCCAACGCCAGGATCGCCGGGTCGGCGTCGATGCCGGTGAGCGTGGCCGCCGGCGCTGCGTTGGCCAGGGCCAGCAGCAAGGTGCCGGTGCCGCAGCCCAGGTCGAGCACGCGCTCGCCGGGGCGAGGCGCCGCCAGTGCGACGACGCGGTCCTTCATGTCCGCCTCGCGAGTACTCCAGGCGACCGTGCGGTCGTACCACGGGGTCAGCGCGGCAAAGCGCAACGCCGGAATGAAGTCAGTGGCCATCGGACGCTCCCGGCGGGTCGGGGGTCTCGGTCAGGATCAGTCCAGCGAGCAGCGCCATCAGCAGGAGCGGGTGCAGCAGCAGCAAATGAAGCAGGCTGCGCTCGATCAGGAACCCATCGATCAGCAAGACGAGGGCCGCCACGGCCAGCAGACCGCGCACGGGGCGACGCTGGCGGTGGATGAAGCGAGTCAGGGTGCGGGCCCAGGCCGCCATGAGGTTCTCCAGGAAGGGGCGTCCCATGCGCCCATGACCGACATCATCGACGTGGCGCAGTCGGGCGGCTTGAACAAACCGGCTGACCTGGGGGCTTCAGCCACCTTGCCGCAGCGCGTGGATCACATCGCTCGGGGCCACCCCGAAGTGCCGCTGCATGGTCCGGGTCAGATGGGCGGCATCGGCGAATCCGGCGTCCTGGGCCGCTCGCGTCAGGCTCTCGCCCCTGGCCGCCAGCGTCAGGGCCTGCCGCAGGCGGAGCCAGCGCAGATAGGGCCGCAGCGGCATGCCAATCAGTTCCCGCACGCGATGTCGGAAGCGGCTGGGGGAGATAGCGGCCTCCGCGGCCAAGCTCGTCAACGTGCCCTCCCATGTCGTCCGGGTAACCAAGGAGTCCAGCACGCGCTGGACGCGGTCATCGGAGCCCTCCGCGGGGGGAACCGCCGGTAGGTCCTGACCCAAGGCCGCCAGCACGGGCCCCAAGGCCAGACGGGAAGGATGCGGCCAGGCGTCGAGCACCGCGTGTCGTTCTGCCGAGGTCAAGCCCCGGGCGCCGGCCACGCAGGTGGGTGACAACAGGCGGCCAGCCTGCGATTCCCGGTCCAAATACAGCAACCGCGCCGGTCCGGGGTGGAGTCGATGCACGACGTCCGCGTCGAGCAGCACCGCGGGTGCCTGGACCTCGCCCCGGCCACGGATCCAGACAACGACGTCTGCGGCCTCGCCGACCACCAACTGAAGCGCGTGGTGGGCATGGTCCCGGTTGTCGCCCACGGCGCCGGCGAACGTTGCCCAACCTGCGCCCATCAAGGCGCCGCCACGCCAGGGGGTGCGCGGCCGCCGGCGATCCAACGGGGTCAGGTCCGCGCTCAACCCGGACCCCGCAATGGGCGGGCGAGGGCATCGAGCGGGCGCAGTCCTTGCCCGAACCGCGCCATGGATTCGCGGTGCTCGGCCAGATCGCTGTAGGCGAGAAAGCGCAGGTCCAGGTCCAGCACGCGCTGGAACGCGGGCCGGGCGAACTGCGCCCGGGCATCGGCCTCGCGCCGGTCTGGCGCCACCAGGAAGTAGCGCCCGGCCAGGCCATCGGTCGCGCCCAGGGCGAGATCGAGCATGCGCACGATGCCCGAGTACAGACTGGTGCTGTGCTCGACCTCGAACGCGGCGGCCACCCGCCCCTCGGGCTCGATCCACAACACATCGATCAGCCGGATCGTGTCCACGGCCAAGGAGGCCTCCAGTGCCGCCGGCAGGCTCTCGAGGCACCCCTCGGCCAACCGGCCGCCGTTGTAGGCGCGCCCGCGATCATTGCTGGCGACCCACACCTGATAGCCCAGGGCCCGACCCAGGTCCCGCAGCCACCCCTGGACCTGGGTATGCGAGCGATCCTCGGCCGCCTCGGCGGCACGGCGCCGCTCGGCCGCGGCATCGCTGCGGACACGGGCCAGATCGGCTGCCCACGCCGCCGCGTTGACCTCGGCGGTCGGCAGCGGCAGCCGGCCCGAGCCCACGTCAAACAGGAACCCGGCAATCGCGCCCAGATCATTCGACAGCCGCGTCCGGTAGCGCTGGTTCAGTGCGAGCACGCCGCGGCGCATGGCGAGGTACTCGTCCCAGCGGCCCAGCTTGACCCGCGCCCCGGTCACGGCGTTGTAGCCCTTGACGATCGCGGTGTTGAACGGGGTGACCAAGGTCGGGTGCAGGAAGTAGAGCAGGTTGGCGGCCGCCGGGCCCAGACCCTTGATTCGGCAATCGTCCAGCGCCTGGATCGCCCACAGCACGCCGGCCTCGTCGTCGCAGCAATCGCAGGCGTGCAGGAAACGACCGAACGTGCGCTGGTTGTCGGGACTCTCGTAGATGTCGGGGATCCGCAGCTTGGGCTTCCATAAGAAGGCGTGATCGGCGCCCTTGAAGATCTGACGCTGCTCGGCGACGGCCGAGACCACGGTCTCCAACGTGGAGCCGCGGTAGGCGGTGCCGAACGTACCGGCCTCGATCTCCTGCACGACCGCCTGCAGGCCCCGCCGGATCGAGCGGAAGTTTTTGATCCGCTCCTCCCACAGAAACCAGGTGCGATAGGTCCCGCCCGGATCCTGGCGCCAATGCTCCAGGGCCAAGGTCAGGTCGGGCATCACCAGGGCCTGCGTCACGGACGCCTCATGGCGCCGCGGGCTTTGGCGCACGCGAGGAGCTGTGCATCGCGCGGATCTTCCAGGCTCCCTCCCGCCGCTCGAGCACCGTCGTGGCCACGCCCTGACGCACCATGGGGTCTGCGCGATCGGGCAGCACGATCGTGTAGCGGTAGGTCTCCGTGGCCCAGGCGATGTCGCCGGCCTGCTCGACCGTCACGGCATAGTCGTCGAAGGTGAAACGTTGGATATGGCCCAGTTCCGGGCCAATGTGATGCGTGACGTAATCGGCATAGGAGCCTTCGACCTTGCCCGATTCAATCACTTCGTTGCGCTCGGCAAACAGGGCGTCCACCCCCGTCAGGTCTCGGCGCTCGAGCGCCGTCTTGTAAGTCGCCAGCACCGCCTTGATCGCGGCGGTGTCGTCCGAGGCTGCGGCGGCGGGGGCCGCCATCGTCGCACCGGCCAGCAGCAGGGCCGCCAGGCCCGTCCAGAATCGTGTCATTGCGCTCTCCTTGCCTCCAGTGGCCGGGGCGGCCAAGGCCGCCCCGGGCGAAACCTCACATGCCGTTGCCTTTGGCGAACTCGGCGGCCGAGAGGGTGCCGTTCTTGTCGGTGTCGAGCATGTCGAAGTGCGCAGCGAGCTTGTGTTCCTTGGGCAGTTCCGTGCGGCTGAGCTGACCATTCTTGTCGGCGTCGAGCTTGGCGAACTCTTCCGCGGACATGGCGGCCATGTCGTGCGGCTGGGGCCGGCCGTTCTTGGCGGCCATGTGGTCGTGACCCTTGTCGTCGGCCCAAGCGAGCGGAGCGGCGATGAGCAGGGCGACAGCGAGCGGAAGCAGACGTTTCATGGGGAAATCTCTTTGGGGGGACAAAAGAAGCGAACCGGTGGTTGTCCCAACCCCCACCGGTCCGGGATGCCTGCGCCGCCGCAGCAGCCAGGCAAAAAGTCGTCACGGCTCGTTCGTGCGCAGACGCAGCGCGTTGATCACCACCGAGACCGAGCTCAGGCTCATGGCCAAGGCCGCGATCATCGGGCTGAGCAGCAGGCCGAACATCGGATAGAGCACGCCGGCCGCAATCGGCACGCCCAGCGCGTTGTAGAGGAAGGCAAAGCCCAGGTTTTGCTTCATGTTGGCCACCGTGGCCTCGGAGATCTGCCGGGCCCGGACGATGCCGCGCAGGTCGCCCTTGACCAGGGTCACCTGGCCACTGTTCATCGCCACGTCCGTGCCCGTGCCCATCGCGATACCGACATCGGCCAGGGCCAGCGCCGGGGCATCGTTGATGCCATCGCCCGCCATCGCCACGCGTCGGCCTTGGGCTTTGAGATTCGCCACCAGGTCGGCCTTGTCTTGAGGCCGCACTTCGCCATGCACCTCGGTGATGCCCAGGGCCTGGGCCACCGCTTGGGCCGTCGTTTCGCCATCGCCCGTGGCCATGATCAGCCGCAGACCGGCGGCGCGCAGTTGGGCGAGCGCCTCGGGCGTGGATTCCTTGATGGGATCGGACACCGCCAGCAGGCCGGCGATGCGGCCATCAACCGCCAAGAACATCACACTGGCGCCCTCGGCCCGCAGCCGCTCGGCGGCGCCCTGCAGGACGGTCACCTCCACCCCTTCTTCGGCCATCAGGGTCCGGTTGCCCAGCGCCAGCGCCCGGCCATCGACGCGGCCGCGCACGCCAATGCCGCTGGCCGACTCGAACGCGTCCGGAACCGACAGCGCCAAGCCGCGGTCGCGGGCTTCGGTCACGATGGCCGCGGCGAGGGGATGCTCGCTGCCCTGGTCGAGGCTGGCGGCCAATCGCAGGACTTCGGCGGGACTGAAACCCGGCAAGGCGGCCGTGTCCCGATAGCGCGGCCGTCCTTCGGTCAGGGTGCCGGTCTTGTCGACGATCAGGGTATCGATCTTGCGCAGGTTCTCGATCGCCTCGGCATCACGGAACAAGACGCCGCCGCTGGCAGCGCGTCCCGTGGCCACCATGATCGACATCGGTGTCGCCAGGCCCAAGGCGCAGGGGCAGGCGATGATCAGCACCGCCACGGCATTGAGCACGCCATACACCCACGACGGCTCGGGGCCGAACAAGCCCCAGACCAGCAGGGTCGCCAAGGCGATCGCCAACACCGCCAGCACGAACCAGAACGACACCGTGTCGGCCATGCGCTGCATGGGCGCCCGCGAGCGCTGGGCGTTGGCGACCAATTGCACGATCTGGCTGAGCACCGTGTCGGCGCCGACCTTGTCGGCCACGATCACCAGGCTGCCGGTCGTGTTCTGGGTCGCGCCGATGACCCGGTCGCCCGGGTTCTTGCCCACCGGCATGGGTTCACCCGTGAGCATGGACTCGTCCACGCTCGAGCGTCCCGCCACCACCTCGCCGTCGGTCGGCACGGTCTCACCCGGGCGCACCCGCAGGCGGTCCCCGACGTGAACGTGGCTCAGGGGAATGTCTTCCTCGCCGCCGTCGGCGTTGATGCGACGGGCGGTCTTGGGCGCCAGCCGCAGCAGCGCCTTGATGGCCGCCGAGGTCTGCGAACGTGCCTTGAGCTCGAGCAGCTGGCCCAGCAAAGTCAGGGACACGATGACCGCCGCCGCTTCGAAGTAGACCCCGACGCGACCGTGCTCCTGGAACGAGGCGGGGAACCAGCCCGGCACGATGGTGGCCGCGACGCTGTAGCCGTACGCGGCCGCCACGCCGGTCCCGATCAGCGTCCACATGTTCAGGTTCCGGGTGCGGACGGAAGCGAGCCCGCGCACGAAGAACGGCCAGCCGGCCCACAACACCACCGGCGTCGCGAGCGCCAACTCAAGCCAGCTGCGCGTGGTCGCGTCCATGCCATCCCATTGGTGGCCGAACATGGCGAGGGTCAGCACCATGAGTGTGGCGGGCAAGGTGCTCCAGAAGCGGCGGGTGAAGTCAGCCAGCTCCGGGTTCTCGTCTTCCTCTAACGAGGGCAGCATCGGCTCGAGCGCCATGCCGCACTTGGGGCAGGTGCCCGGTCCGTCCTGGACGATCTCCGGGTGCATCGGGCAGGTGTAGCGAGCGCCCGGCACGGCCGCGACCGGCGAGACCGGCGTTGGCGTCATCCCTTCTTTCGGCGCATCGGGCGCCAGATAGCGTGCCGGGTCGGCCAGGAACTTCTGGCGACAGCGCTCCGAGCAAAAGTGGTAGCGGGTGTCCGCGTGCAGCACGAACAGCGGGCCGGCGACGAACATGCCGCAAACCGGATCGCGGGGCTGCTCGGTAGGCGTCGTTGCCGACGGCGGGGGATGGCTGGCGTGGGTGGTCATGAGGGCGACTCCGGTCAATGACCGTGTTGGCTAAAGGGCGTGCTGCTGCCGTCTTTGCCAATCAGGTACACGGTGTAGGGGCGCGGCGGACCCGGCATGCCGGGGGAGCCGATCGGCATGCCCGGGGCGGACAGGCCGCGGGCGTCGGGACGCTCGGCCAGCAGTCGGTGGATGTCCTCGGCCGGCACATGGCCTTCGATGAAGTAACCGGCCACCTGCGCCGTATGGCAGGAGCCCTTGCCCGCAGGAACGCCCACCGTCCGCTTGATGGCGTCCATGTCGCGATTCACGACCACGCTCACCGGGAAGCCGGCGCCCTCGACATGCCGGGCCCACAAGCTGCAGCACTCACAGTAGGGGTCCTTGTGCATCGTGATCGGCGGCAACGCCGTGGGGCGCTCGGCGACATGGGGCGCGGAGGTGTCATCCGCCCGCATTGGCGTCACGCTCGCAGCCGGAGTCGCCACCACGTGGGGGCCGAAGGCTTCCGGCGGCGGGTCCTTGCGGCCCTCGCACGAGGCGAGGGCCAGCGGCAGCGCCACGGTGGTCAAGATCGAAGTAAACCGGCGCATGGCGACCTCCTAGTGATGATCGCCTGGCGCTTTCGTGCGCGAGGACCAGTGGATGTGGACGATCTTCCAGCCCGCGTCCGAGCGCTGGACGAGCATGGTTTCGGTGCTGAGCACCGTGACCGGCTGGCCGTCCTTGCTCAGGTGCAGTTCGCTCTCGCTGGCCACCCAGGCCAGATCGCCGCTGACCTGCGCGGTGCGACGCAGTAACTGGATATGGGCGGTCTTGAGGAAGGCCGCGTCGCCCTTGGCATGGCCGCCCAGGTACTCGGCGGCCGAGCGTTCGGCGCCGCCGCTCTCCAGGATCAGCACGTTCGGGTCGAGCTCGGCGCCGGCGGCGTCGAGCTGGCCCGCGACCAGCGCGGTGGAGAACCGTTCGACGGCGGCGACGGCGGGCTGCGCCTGCGCCGGAATGTTCAGCACCGGACCGGCGGGAGCCTGGGTGGTGGACGTGTCGTGGGCGTGGGGCGGGGTGGCCGGGCCATCGGCAAAGGCGGGGCTACCGGCGGCGGCGAGGGAAAAGACAGCAAGGGTGGCAATACGCTTCATGGTGGTGGGTCCTGTCAGAGAGGGGTCAGTGGTCATGCGGCGGCGAGCCGGCATCGTCGTGCGGCGGCGCGGGCGTGTCGTGGTCGTGGGGCGGCGCACCGGCATCGTCGTGCGGTGCGGGCGCGGGCGCCGGGGCATCGTGAGCGTGGGGCGCCGAGCCGGTGTCGTCGTGCGCCGCCGGGGCCGCCTCGCCGTGATGGTCGCCGCTGCCGCTGTTCATGCCTTCCATCGCCGGCATCGTGTCGTCGTGCGGCATGCTCTCGCCGCCGCCATGGTCATGGCCGCCACTGCTGGCCACCAGGGCCTGGTATTGCTCGGGCGACATCGTCGGCATCCGTTGCAGGAAGGCGACCATGTTCCAGATGTACTCGTCCGACATGCTCTTGCCCCAGGCAGGCATGCCCGAGGCCTTGATGCCGTGCTTGATGACCCAGAACGCGCGGGCGGGATCGGGCGCCCCCAGCTGGGTCAGGTTTGGCGGCGCGGGATACAGGCCTTGGCTGAGCTCGGTGGGGGCCATGCCCGGCGCGAGGTGGCAGGTGGTGCACATGGCGGCGTAGTTGCCCGCACCGGATTTGAGCTGGGCCGCCTCCCCCAGTGCGGGCACGGTGACGTCGTGGGCGCGTACGGCGATGGCGCGGTCCCGCGCCGTTTCGATCAGCTTGAAGACGACCGCCGAGTGCGGTTCATCGGCGCCGGGGTGCACGGCGCCAAAGTAGATGCCGCCGGCCACAGCCGCAGCACCGAAACCCACGAGAATCAAACCACTCTTGATAAGGGACATTTGCGGATCTCCTGGTTAGCGGGGGCGACGGGGCGGGTTGCCGAACGCGGGATCGTTGCTGACGCGCCGGGCGACGGAGCCGGCAGGATTGCGGTACCAGCCCGGGTCGCTGAAATCGCCCGGCGCCAGGTCATCGCGCACCTTGACCACGGTGAACATGCCGCCCATCTCGATGTTTCCGAACGGGCCCTTGCCGGCCATCATCGCCAACGTGTTTGGGGGGCCGGCCATGCCGCCATCGGTATGGTCCTGGTGCTCGCCCATGCCGTCTTCGCCCATGGCCATGTAGCCCGGGAGCATCTGGCGGATCTTCGCCTCCACGCCGCGCTGGTCCACCCCGATGGTGTTCGGGATGTCATGTCCCATCGGTCCCATCGTGTGGTGCGACATATGGCAGTGGAACGCCCAGTCGCCCGGCACCGCGGTGAACTCGATATCGCGCATCTGGCCAACCCCGACGATTTCGGTGACCTCCGTGCGCCATTGCGAGCGCGGCAAGCGGCCACCGTCGCCGCCCGTAATGTGGAACTGCACGCCGTGCAGGTGGATCGGATGGTTCCACATGCTCAGGTTGCCGATACGAATGCGCACCCGCTCACCGGTGCGCGCTACGATTGGCTCAATCGCTGGAAAGACCTTGGAGTTAAACGTCCACAAGTCGAAGTCCTGCATGATCGCCGGGTCCGGGCGACGGGTGCCCGGGTGCAGCGCGAAGTTGTGCAGCAGGAAGGCGTAGTCGCGATCGATCGGCACCGTCTCGCCGCGCTTGGGGTGGATGATCAACAGGCCCATCATGCCCATCGCCATCTGCACCATTTCGTCGGCATGCGGGTGGTACATGTGGGTGCCGTGCTGCTGGAGCGTGAACTCGTAGGCGAAGGTCTCGCCAGGCTTGATCTGCGGCTGGTTCAGGCCGCCCACGCCGTCCATGCCGCTGGGCAGGATCAGGCCATGCCAATGGATGGTGGTGGCTTCGCGCAAGCGGTTGGTCACGAAGATGCGGATCCGGTCCCCTTCGGTCGCCTCGATGGTCGGCCCCGGCGTGGAGCCGTTGTAGCCCCAGCAGATCGCCTTGGAACCGGGCGCGAACTCGTGCTCGAACTCCTCGGCGACCAGGTGGAACTCCTTGACGCCGCCGTTCATGCGGTAGGGCAGGGTCCAGCCGTTGAGCGTGCGTACCTTGCCGGCTCGCGGGCGGGAGACGGGCGGCGCCTCCGCCGGCGCAGCGGGCTCTTTCATCTGGCTCATGTCGTGGCCCTGGCTCTGGGCGCGGGCCATGCCGGTCGCGGCCGTCGTGACCAGACCGGCCCCGGCGCCCAGCAGGATGTCGCGTCGTGTGATCTTCATGGGGTGTCTCCGTGGGCGCTGTGGTCGGGTGGGGTGTCGTCCTCGGTTTCCTTCTCATCGTCGGTCGGCGATGCGGGGGACGCCGGCGGCGCACCGTGTTGGGAGTGATCCACCGGTGTCGGCGTCGCCGCGGGCGGTGTTGCGGGCATGTCCATGCCGCCGTGGTCCATGCCGTCCATCGCGTCGGCGGGGGCCGCCGGCGCATCCGGCGTCGCTGGCATGTCCATACCGCTGTGGTCCATACCCTCCATCGCACCGGCAGGCGCAGCGGGCATCGACGACATGTCGTGGCCGCTATGGTCCATGCCCGGCATCGCCTCCTCGGCGGACGGCGTCAGGATGTCCTGCACGCTGGGGGTGCGCTCCCCGATGGCGGCATCGCTAGGCAGGCGCTGGCCCACGGCCCGCATCAACTCCACACGCGCCAACCAGTAATCGCGCACGGCCTCGAGGTAGCTCTCGTAGGCGTTGTATTCCTGCACCTTGGCCTGGATCAGCTCGAACACGCCGATGAGCATGAAGTTCTGCTCCTGCTGGCTGCGCTCGACCACCTTTTCGCGCTGCGGAATCAGGGCGTCGCGGTGGATCGCCACCACTTGGCTCAGTTCGCGAACCTGTTCGGCTCCCAGGCGCACCGCGTTGTCGACGCCGAGCTCTGCCGTGGCCACCCGGGCACGGGCCCGGGCCAGCAGGGCTTCGGCCCGCGCCAGCTTGGCTTGGCCCTGGTTGAAAATGGGGAGTTCCAGGTCCAGCGTCGGGCCGCGAAGGCGCGAGCCGTCGGCATCGCGTTCGCGCTCGTAGCCGATCTCGCTGCCGCCCAGCCAGCGCAGCTTGCGCGTAACGCCCAGCGCATCGACCAGGATATCGGCCTGCTGGCGGGCCGCGAGCAATTCCAGGCTGGACGTGCGCGCCAGTTCCGCCAACTGCTGGGGGTCGTCTTCGGCGCTCACCGGCATGGGCAAGCGATCGCTGGTCGCCCAGGCCGCATCTTCGCCGCTGAGGCCCAGCAGGGTGTTGAGGGCGAGACGGGCCCGGCCGGCATCGGCACGGGCCCGGGCAGCGATGATGCGCGCCTCGCTGGCGGCGGCCTGTTCCTGCTTGAGCTGCAGCTCGCTGATATTGCCAGCATCAAAGAAGCGTTGCGCCAGCTCGGCCGCGGCATCGGCGCCGCCGGCCACCGCGGTGCGCATATCCGCGACTTGCTGGGCACCCACATAGGTGTACCAGGCGGCTTCCACGTCGGCCGCCACGTTCAGGACCGCGCCGGCGATCTCGAGCTTGGCGCGCTCGTACTCGGCGCGGGCCAGGCGGGTGCGCACCGGCAACACCAGCAGGTCGGCCAGCGGTAGGGTCAGCCCCGCCAGGCGGTTGTAGCCGCTGCCCGGGTCCAGATAGGACCGGGAGAGCGAGAGGGTGGGGTTGGCCACCTGCACGGCCTCGAGCACGTCGGCCCGGGCCAGGCCCAGCCGCGCATATTCTTGCTGGAGGCGGGGACTGCGCAGCATGGCAACCCGCACCGCCGCCTCCGCGGTCATCGGCGCACCGAGCCACTGGTCGATGGCCTGGCGTTCTGGGGGCGGTTGGCCCACCGCGGACCACTCGACCTGCGGGCCACGTCGTTCGGCCAGCAGGGCATTGATGTCGGTGTCACCGGGGCGCGAGGCCAGAGAAGCACAGCCGGTCAGGGCCACGCTCAGAGCCACGGTCAGCGCGGCCGGGCGGAAACGTACAGTCATGGGAAACCCTCCAAGGCACCCGCGGCGACAGGCCACGGGCAACACGACCCGGATGCCGGGTCGAGCGAATGGGGCGGATCAAGATCCGCCGGGAGGGCTTAGGCGATCGGAGGTCGGATGGCCGGCGCCGAGGGCGCGGCCGGGACCGACGCCAGGCGGCCCAATTGGGCCACCCAGCGATAGGGGGAAACCGCCCACGGGGCGTCGGTGATCACGACGACCGGCGCATGATGCAGGCAGCTGCAGGTCCAGGTCCCGCCGTCACAACAATCCAGCGGCGAGTCAGGGCTGGGCACGACGGGCGTCACGGCGGCCTCGTCATGGCACGACGCCATGTCGCCGTCGGCCATCGAATGCCCCGCCGCCGCCATGTCCTGGTCCACCTCCGCGCTCTGGTGCGCGGCATGATCGACCGCGGACGCGACCGACGGCAGCCCGGCGTTGGCGATCAACGCCAAAGCGAGCAGCAGGTGGCCGACGGTGCGCAGCAGGGACATGGCCGGAGTCTACACCCAGAAAAAAGCGATGGGATACACCCCAGAACTGGGGAAGATGCGGTCTAGACCGCCATTGGAGCCAAAAAGTTCCCCGGGCGGAGCGGTTCGCCGATGTTCCCCGGCCCGCGTGGGGCCGAAGGAACGGGTTACCCGGCTTGGGAAGTTTTACCGCGCAGGGACGTCGTTCAGGGCGACGCCGCCATCGCCTCGCAGGCTTGTGCGCACTCCCGGCAGGCGCGCACGCACGCCTCCATGCCGTCCAGACCGTCGCAGCTGGCAGCACAATCGCGGCAGATCTGCGCGCACACACGGCAGAACTCGGCGTGATACGGCGAGTGGTTGATCATCAGTGCGGCAGCGGCCCGACACGCCTCGGCGCAGTCGATCATCAGGCGGAAATGGTCCGGCGCCACGTGCTCACCACCTTTCTCCAAGCAGGTGGTCAGGGCGGTGTGCTGGCAGTGCTGATAGCAGTCCAGGCAGCTGCGGATACAGGCCTGCATTTCGGAGGATACGTGTTGCATGGGGGGGGCTCCTTAACGATGGGTCAGGGGGACGGGTCCTGGATCAGACGACCCGTATTGCAGATCAAGCAAGTTCAGTGCCAAGCCCGGCCCCTTGCGAGAAGGCACTGTATTGGCATTCTGTGGGGTCACGCCGTGCAGATTGCCCACCCCGCGCCGCGATGACCGCGCAAGTTGCCCGCTCCATCGGCCCTACACACAGTTCGCATTTCAGGCGAGAGCGTGTCGGCGAGGAAAACGCCGCCCACGCCTGCATCGAAGGGGGATATCGCAAAGCAGGGCGCGGCACGGGACAGGAAAATCACCAACCGAGGGCGCACCTGTTGCCAACCGAGGGCGGCCCTTCATGGGACAGGATCACGGTAGGCAAGCAGACGCAACGCATTCGCTACTACGAGGAGAGTCGACCCTTCGTGGAAGAGGACAGCGACGCCCATCTTCATGCCCAAAATGGTCGCCGGAATCAGGATAGCCACCATGCCGAGGCTGGCCCACAAGTTCTGACGGATGATGCGCCGGGTTTGCCGGCTCAGCCCGACAACAAATGGCAAGTGCTCCAGTTTGTCGCCCATCAGCGCGACGTCCGCCGTCTCCAGCGCGACGTCGGAGCCCGCGGCACCCATCGCGATGCCGACCGACGCGCTGGCCAGGGCGGGGGCATCGTTGACCCCATCCCCCACCATGGCGACCTCGCCTTCGGCGCGCAGCGCCTGGATCGCCTTGACCTTGTCCTCGGGCATGAGGTCGCCATAGGCCCGGTCGATGCCCACGCTGGCGGCGATCGCATCGGCGACGCGTTGGTTGTCGCCGGAGAGCATCACCAGTCGGGTCATGCCGAGCTCACGCAGTCGGGCCATCACCGCCTTGGCAGCTTCTCGCGGCGTGTCCATCAAGCCGACCGCGCCCAGATACCGGTTTCCCTGTCGTACGACGAACACCGTCCGGCCTTGATGCTCCATGTCCAGCACCCGGGTTTTGAGGACGGCGGGTACCGCTGCACCGCCGACTTCATCGAACAGGCTCTTCTTGCCCAGATGTACGGTCTCGCCGGCGACGATCGCCTTCAGGCCGCGGCCGGTGAGACTTTCGAGATCGGTCGCCACCGGGACCGGATGCGCGCCTAGTCGAACCAGGCCATCGCGCACCACGGCGGCGGCCAAGGGATGGTCACTCAGGCGCTCCACGGCAATTGCGACGCTCAACAGTTCTTGCGTCGTTACGCCATCCGCCGGGACAACGCCCGTCACCTGTGGCCGGCCTTCGGTCAACGTGCCGGTCTTGTCGAACGCCAGGGCGTGCAGGACGCCCAGCCGCTCCAGCGGTCCGCCGCCCTTGATCAGCACGCCGCCCCGCGCCGCCCGCGCCACGCCGCTGAGCACGGCGCTGGGCGTGGAAATGGCCAAGGCACAGGGACTGGCCGCGACCAGCACCGCCATCGCGCGATACAAGGTCGCGCTGAACGGCTCGTCTACCACCAATCCAGCAAACAGGAGCAGTCCCACCAGCACCAGCACCGCCGGAACGAAGACCTTCTGGAACCGATCCGTGAACAGCTGCGTGGGTGATTTCTGGTTTTCCGCCGAGCGCACCAGCTCGACGACTCGGGCCAGCGTGCTCTGGCTGGCAAGACGGGTCACTTCGATCTCGAGGACCTTGCCTTGATTGATCGTGCCGGCGAAGACGCGATGCTCGGGGCCGACCGCGTCAGGGTGTTGCCTGGCCTTGGCCACGTCCGCGACTGGCCGCTTATCTGCCGGCACGCTCTCACCCGTGATGGCGGCCTGATCGATGCTGCTCTCGCCGAGGACGACGAACCCGTCCGCCGCTACCCGCTCATCGGGTTTGACCACCACGACGTCGCCAATGACCAGGCTGTCCACGGCCACTGGGACGAGTTTCTCGCCGCGGCGCACCAGCGCCGTTTCCGGCCGCAGTTCCGCCAGGGCCTCGATCGCGCGACGGGCCCGGCCCATCGCGTAGTTCTCAAGCGCGTGCCCCAAGCTAAAGAGGAACAGCAGCAGCGCCCCCTCGGCCCATTGGCCCAGCACCGCCGCGCCGGCGGCTGCGACGATCATCAGGGAATCGATCTTCAGCTCACGGTGCTGCAAATTGTCGATCGCTTCACGGACCGTGAAGAATCCGCCGGCCGCATACGCCAGCAAGAAAAGGATGAATGGGCCCGTGGCGCCGTCGCCCTGTGTTCGACCCCAGGCCCAGCCGGCCAGTAGGAAGGCGCCGGAGGCCAGGGAGAACATGATTTCGGCGCGGCCGGCCCAGGGCCCTCCGCCGCCATGGTCGTGGATGTGTCCAGCTCTTGCGGCTGGGGGTGGCGTCGTATCGCTCATGCGGCATTCCTCAATGGGGAGCCTGCCGGCGCGCCCCGATGGAGCGCGCCGGCCCGGTTGCCTTCGGTATGCTCTTCTAGCCCGGCACATCCGCCCGGTCGATCAGCAGCACATCGTCGATGGGACTGGTGAAGATCCACCCGGCGTTGAGCTGCCCGGTGCGACCGTGCTGCCGGATCAACGCAATGATGGCGTCGACTCGCTCGTCCTCGCAGAACACATCGAGCTGGATCTCCTGGGTGACCCGTTCTCCCAACTCCACGGAATAATCCTGTTCGCGGGCGCTGGAGGCCCGCAGCAGGCCGCGGGCCTGGACCACGCTCAGCCGTCGCTCACCGGCGGCCTCCAAGGCATGCACGATGTCGCTCATCCGATGGGCGTGCAGCAGGGCGGTGATGCGCTTCATGGGGTTACCTCCGGGTTCTTGCGTTCGGCGCGGGTTTCCAGCCACTCGTAGAGCACGGGCAGCAGGAACAGGGTCAGCAGGGTGGCGCTGAGCAGGCCGCCCACCACCACGGTGGCCAGCGGGCGCTGGGTCTCGGCACCCACGCCGCTGGAGATCAGCATGGGGACCAGGCCAAGGATCGCCACGCTGGCGGTCATCAGCACCGGGCGCAGGCGCAGGGCGGTGCCTTGCAGGACCGCCTCACGCACCGAGATCCCCCGTTCGCGCTGCTCGTTGAGGAAGCTCACGAGCACGATGCCATTGAGCATGGCCACGCCGAACACCGCGATAAACCCGATGGCCGAGGGCACCGACAGGTACTGGCCGGTCAGGAACAGGGCCAGCAGGCCGCCAATGGTCGCGAACGGCACGTTGGCCAGGATCAGGGCCGCGAATTTGATCGAGTTGAACGCGGTGTAGAGCAGCACGAAGATGAAGAAGATCGTGATCGGCACGATCAGGCTCAGCATGGCCAACGCCCGCTGCTGGTTCTCGAACGCGCCGCCCCACTCGATCCAATAGCCCGGCGGCAGGTCCACCTGCGCCTTGATCGCCGCGGTGGCGTCAGCCACGAAGCCGTCGACGTCCCGACCCCGTACGTCCATCTGGATCACAGCGTAGCGTTGAAGCTGCTCACGTCGGACGAACGAATAGCCCTCGGCCACGGACACGGTGGCCACCTCGGACAGGGGGACCAGCGCGCCCGAAGCGGCTTTGAGCGGGATCCGTCGCAGCGCTTCGACCGAACTGCGCGTGCTGTCATCGAGCCGCACGGAGATGTCGAACCGCCGCACGCCGTCCAGCAGGACGCTGACCGGCTCGCCGCCCAGACCATTGCGCACGATGGTCAGCACCTCCTCGGCGTTCATGCCGTGCCGAGCCAGTTCCGCTCGGTCGACTTCGATGCGGATTTGCGGCTTGCCGACGTTAGCCTCGAGCGCGAGGTCTGCGACGCCATCGATACCCGCCAGCACCGTCTTGAGCTGTCCGCTGAGTCGATCTAGCTCAGCCAGGTCTTCTCCGTAGAGCTTGAGTGCCAGAGTGGCACGCACACCCGAGATCAACTCCTCCACGCGCATCTGGATCGGCTGGGTGTAGCCGGGCACCACATTGGGCACGACTTCCTCCAGCGTCTCCTGCATGGCCTCCTCAAGCTGCTTGATCGAGCGCCCGGTGGTCCAGTCCTCTTCGGGCGTCAGTGCGGTGTAGATCTCCATGTAGTTGACGTCGGCGGTCTCGCCTTTTTCCGCGCGACCGATCATGGCCAGTGTCGTTTCGACCTCGGGGAACTTCTTGAAGGCCTCGGCGATGACGTTGCTGGTGCGAATCGACTCATCCAGGGACGTCGAGGGAATGCCCGTCACCCGCCACATGATCGAGCCTTCCTGCAGCTGGGGCATGAACTCCTTGCCCAGGAACGGGAACAGCCCCAGGGCCAGCACGAGCGCCACCGAGGCCGTGATCACCACGGCGCGCTTGGCGGATAGGGCGCGCTCGAGCAGCGGGCGGTAGCGCCGCTTGAGAAAGGCGACCAGGCGCGTGTCCTTCTCTTCCTTGGGCTTGAGGATCATCGCCGCCAGCACTGGGATCAGCGTCAGGCTGAGCAACATCGAGCCGGCCATCGCGAACGCGATGGTGAAGGCCATGGGCTTGAACAGCTTGCCCTCAAGGCCCTCGAGGTTGAACAGCGGCAGGAACACCACGATAATGATCAGGATGGCGAATGAGATGGGGTTGGCCACTTCCTTGGCCGCCGCCAGCACTGCCGAGGTCCGATCTACCTTCTCGCCGTGAGCGTGGCGCTCGGCCATGATGCGATAGGCGTTCTCCACCATTACGACGGCGCCGTCCACCATCATGCCGATGCCAATCGCCAGGCCGGCCAGGGACATGAGGTTGGCCGATAGCCCGAACTGGCCCATGCCGATAAAGGCCATCAGCATCGCCAGCGGCAGGGTCACGATCACCACCAGCGCCGAGCGCAACTCGCCCAGGAACAGGAACAACACGATGGCCACGAGGATCGAGCCTTCGATCAGGGCACGGGTTGCGGTGCCCACTGCCTTGTTGACCAGGTCAGTGCGCTCGTAGATCGGACGCACCACCATGCCCTCGGGCAAAGCGTCCTGGACGGTCGCGAGCTTGGCCTTGACGGCCTCCACCACGTCCTTGGCGTTCTCGCCGATGCGAGCCAGGGCCATGCCCAGCACGACTTCCTCGCCATCACGGGTCACCGCGCCAAATCGCGGCGCCGGCGACTCGATGATCCGGGCGACGTCGCGCAGGTACACCGGCACGCCGTCCTCGGACTTGAGCACGATCGCGCCGATGTCCTCGGTCGAGGACAGCAGGCCCAGGCCGCGCACCAGGTATTGCTCGCGACCCACGTCCATCACGTTGCCGCCGACCTGGCCATTGTTGGCGGGCAGGGCCGCAATCACATCGCCGAAGCCCAAGCCCCGGGCATAGAGCCGCTGCGGATCGATCCGGACCTGGTACTCGCGCTCGCCGCCGCCCCAGGAACTGACGTCGTCCACGCCCGGCGCCGTACGCAGGATCAGGCGGACCGTCCACTCCTGCCAAGTGCGCAGGTCCATGTCGGTGACCTGGTCCTTGCTCACCCCGGGGGCGCGCTCGACGGTGTACCAGAACACTTGGCCCAAGCCCGAGCTGTTCGGGCCCATGCTGGGCTTTCCGTAACCCTCCGGCAGGCGGTCGCCGATCTCCTGCAATCGCTCATTGACCAGCTGGCGAGCGAAGTAGATCTCCATGTCGTCCTCGAAGTAGACCGACACGTAGGACAGACCAAACAGGCTCACCGAACGGATTTCCTGCACCTTGGGCAGACCCGCCAACGCCGACTCCACGGGCGTGGTGAGCAGCAACTCGACGTCCTCGGCCGCCAGGCCCGGCGATTCGGTGTAGATGTTCACCTGGGCCGGGGTCACGTCCGGGAACGCGTCGATGGGCACATCGCGCACGGCACGCAGGCCCAGGAAGGCCACGACGGCAAAGATGATCAGAACCAGGAACTTGTAGCGCAGGGAGAGCTCCACCAGGCGGTTCAGCATGGCGCACCTCCGCCGTCTACGACGCGGGCGTCAATGACCATGACCTTCTCCCAGTTGCGCCTTGAGCATCTGCGCCTTGAGCACATACGCGCCCTCCACGACTACCCGATCGCCCACGGACAAGCCATCGGCGATGACGGTGTGGTCGCCGATGACCGGACCGGGTCGGACCGCCACTGGCGCCAAAGCGCCGTCGGTCTCCTTGAAGACCACCTTCTCGCCCTCCAACTGCACCAGCGCGGGGGTCGGCACCGCCAGTTGCGGGTCGCTGCCACCGCCGGCGTCGAGGTAGACCTCGACGTAGTCCCCGCCGTGCAGGCGATCGCCCTCATTCGCAACCTCAATCCGAACCAGCGCGGTGCGGGTGTTCTCGGAGGTGCGGTGGGCGCGCTGCACCACTTTGCCAGGCAGTCGCACCTGGCCCAGCACCACCTGCGCGGTGCTGTCGATGGCGATACGCCGGGCCTGCTCGGCCGGCAGCGTGGCATCGACCCACACGACGGGGTTCAGCCGAGATACGCGTAAAAATGCCCCACAGAACTCAAATAATTCTTTCGGTGCAATGACTTAGCCGATATTTATCTTCTCGGCCGGTTGCGCCAGAAGATCGAGCGTCGGGCACGGTGCGCCTGTCACCACGTGGCGACACTCCTCCACCAAATGCTCAAGGTCGACTTCCAATTGTCGTAGCTCATCCAGACGCCGCCGTACCTCGGCCAATTTCTGTTCGGTCAGCCGCCGAGTCTGCTCGCAAGCGCGTTGGCCTTTGACCTCCAACAGCCCCGCTATCTCGTCGAGACTGAATCCCATCGCCTGTGCTCTGCGAATGAACTGAAGTCGGCCGACTTCGTTGAGGCTGTACCGGCGGACGCTGCCCATTGGGCGCTCAGGCTCCGGCAGCAGGCCTCGCCGCTGGTAATAACGGACCGTTTCGACGTGCACGCCAGCGGCCGCGGCCAGCCGGCTGATCGTCATTGCGCTAGCAGCCATCGACTTGACTCCGTACTTAGGTACGGAGATTACCATGCGGTCATGGCACAACGTCCTGCCCAGTCCTCGTTGCCCGCCCTCTTGGGCGCCGCCGTCGCGGCCATTGGCGCGTCCGTGTGTTGTGTCGTGCCCCTGGTGCTGGTCCTGTTGGGCATCAGCGGTGCCTGGATCGCCAATCTCACTGCCCTGGACGCGTGGCGTCCGTGGTTCAGCGCGGCCACGTTGGTGTGCCTGGGCTGGGCGTTCTGGATGCTCTATGGCCCGGCCTCGCGCTGTCGCATTGACGGCGCCTGCGTCGATCCCTCGCGATTGCGACGCCGCCGGCGCGGGCTATGGATCGCCACCGGCCTGATCGCTCTGCTGCTGCTCTTTCCTTACTACATCGGCTGGTTCCTGTAGGAGTCCCACATGCGCAAGATTCTTCTCAGTTTGGTATTCACGGCATGGATGGGCCTGGCTTGGGCGGCTACTCCAAAGCGGGTCGTCCTGCAGGTGGAAAACATGACCTGCCCGGCGTGCAGCATCACGATCGAAAAGGCATTGGATACAGTGCCGGGCGTGACGGCGAAGCGTATTGACACCCGAGCCGCCACCGTGACGGTGGCATTCGATGCCGAGCGCACCAACGCGGCCGCCATCGCGAAGGCCATCACCGACGCCGGTTTTCCAGCCACTGCAAAGGCGAAAGCGAACGGTGGCTGAGGTGCAGTTGCAAAGCACGCTCACGTGCCCGACATGCGGGCACCAGGCGACCGAAACCATGCCCACTACGGCGTGCCAATTCTTTTACGAGTGCTCGGCCTGCCACACGCTCCTGCGCCCGAAAACAGGCGATTGCTGCGTGTTCTGTTCCTACGGCACGGTACCGTGCCCGCCCATCCAGCAACATAGTCCCTGCTGTGGCAGTACCGGTTGACCCACGCTACGCCGCCAGGGCCAGCTCGATTTCGTACGGTTCCGGAAGCGCGTCCACGTCGATCAGGTAATCGCCGAACCGCTTCACGTGGCTGGTCACGTAGGGACTGAGCGCCGCCACGTCCTCCGGGGTGATCTTCCAACCCGCTCGCATCAGCGTCTTGATGATGCGGGTCTGTTCGACCACGTTATGAAAGATGACGGCGTTGGCGACCAGGTCGTTGTACTTGACCGCCTTCTCCTGTTCGAGCGGGTCGTTATCGGCGATCACACCCTCTCCGCCGAAGAAGAAATACTTCGAAAACCCATTATAGGCTTCGACCTTGTTGGTGGAGGCCGTGATCTGTTCGCGTAGCTCGCGATCGGAAATGTATTGCAGCAGGAACAACGTGCGCACCGCAGCACCGAGTGCCCGGAAGGCCTGGTACAGGCGGTTCTTGCGGCTGTAGTTGCCCAGCTTGCGCAGCAGCGTCGAGGCCGCGATCTTGCCGGACTTGATCGATAGCACGACCTGCATCAGATCCTTCCAGTGGGTCTCGATCAGGTCCCAGTCCACATCTTCCCGGAACAGCGCATCGATGTGCTCGTAGCGGCTGTCCTCGTCCGGACGGAAGAACCGGTAGTCGCGCCAGTTGCGGATGCGCGGCATCAGCTGGATGCCCAGCAAGTGCGACAGCCCGAATACCGGCAGCGACTGACCCTGGGTATCGGCATGGACGGTGTCGGGTTGGATGTCGGAGGTGTTCTTCAGCAGCCCGTCGATGATGTACACCGCTTCCCAGACGCCGCACGGGATGAAGTGACTGAAGAGCGCCACGTAGGTGTCGGACACATGGTGATAGGCAATGCCGCCGTAGCCGCCATAACGGATGTGGTACGACGCCAGCAGGTTCTGGTCGTACAGGTCGTACTTGGTGCCGTCGGCCGCGGCGCGCTTGCCATCGCCCCAGAATTTGGGAAGCTGCAGGCCGGCGTAACTGTTGATGATGTCGCGGCAGGCCGCTGCCAGCTTGTTCGCATCCACGTGACGGCGATTGACGAACGACAGCATGTGCGCCGACGCAGCGCCTCGCAGATGCCGTGCGGCCTGGGCCGGGCCGAGGTTGCAACCATAGGTAAACGCCGTCAGCACGTAGCGTTCGGTGGGCTGGTCGATCTTGGTGTCGGACCCGGACAGCGGTCCGAAATGCCGCGGCCAGCGGGTCCAGTGCGCCACGTCACAGAGGATCTCGATGACACTGCGCTCGCGCAGGCGGTCGAGGATCGCGGTCTCCAGGGCGCGAGCGCCGCTGCTCATGTCCTTGGCCTTGTGGCGCTTGAGCACCGGAAACCCGTCGTCGCCGATGATCACCTGGCCGTTCTCCAGGTAACCCTGATCCGTCAGGTCCGCGACTTGCATCAGCTTGGACTGCAAGGCATTGACGAATCCCACCGCGGAGGCCGGTAAACCCACTTGGCGACAGTAGTCGTCCAGCAACGGCTCGCACTGCTCCCAGGGCAGCAACTGCTCGCGGTAATCGGCGTAGGTTTCCGAACCGCGCACGGCCACGTCGCCGGATTTCAGTTCGTTGGCCAGTGAGGAGAACACGCACACCTCGAACAGGCGGCGGTGGATGCGTTCCTCGCCCTGCTCGGTGCGGTGGGTGATGGTCTTTCGCCAGAGCTGGGTCGTGAACGCCAGATCGACCGGTTCGTCCAGCCAGTCGCCGCGGGCACGCTCCTGCGACAGGATCAGCTCGATCGCGTCGATCAACGAACGGTCTTCGGTGGTGGATTCCAGGTCCAGCATGCGCACCATGCGCAGGATGGTGGCGCGGTGGCTCTTGTAGAACGGCCACAGCAGCGGCAGGTGGTTGTCGCCGCTGTGGGCGGCGATGGCATCGCAGTCAGCCTGCAGGGTCTGGACGCCCCCGCGCGTGCTGACCAGGCGGCGAATCTCCCGTCCTGCGTCGGTGTCGCCCGGGTGACGGTCGAGCACCTGGATCACATCCGACATCGTGGCGACGATGGCCTCGGTCTTCTCGCGGTAGCGCGCACGCAGCCGCTCCAGTTCCTCCTTGCCGCGGTTGTGGAGATTGCCCATGCGTTTGATGAACATCTCAGCTAGGTCGTCGCGGGTCTGCACCCGGGCGCGATGGATCAGGCACAGCAGCAGCGCGTGTCGTTTGGCCGGGCCGAAATCGCGCAACTCGGCAGCGTCCAGTACCCGGGCTTCGGCGGCGAAGTGCTTGCGCTTGAGTTCCGGCACGTCCGCCAGGTGCCGTTCGCTGCCG